>JAUMFR010000204.1:0-1585 GCA_032119755.1 Solirubrobacterales bacterium
CATAGAAGGGTGGACCCGCTGTCTCGCGGCAGCCGACCTCACCTGTTACCGCGCTGGGCAGGTGGTGGTGGTCCTGCCGAGCGACGGCCTCGAGGCTCGGCGGCTGGCCGCTGCGATGCAGCGGCTCGAACAATGATTTCGCAGGACCTCAGGAGTTGCTGTACGAGAGCAGGTAGAGACCCAGACAGGTGAAGGACACCATCACCGCCAGCAGCCAGTACTGGGAGCGGAAGGCCATCTGAGGATCGGTGTAGGTGGCGATGGCGCGATCGTGGGCGAGCGCGAGACCGGCGATGTGCCCGGCGACCAGAGCGGCCACCTGTACGTACCAGACGAGTGTCACGCCCACCACGCCGTAGTCGATCCCGGCGTCCGCGCCTCCGAACAGGTCGGATCCGACTCCGAGGGGATCGGACAGCAAGTAGGTGAACTGTGCCTGCTCCTGGAAGACCAGGAAGCTGAAATAGTGGGCGACCAGATAGGCGAGCGCGATCGGGATGAGGGTGTGGGAGAAGGAGCGGATCAGGTCCCTGACCGGAGGCGAGCCCTTGACGGTGTGCATTCCCTTGACACCGAGCACGAACAATCCGCTGACGACGATCAGGACAATCGCCATCCAAACGCTGCCTGCCAGACGGAACGCTGTGAGACCACCGAGACCGAGATCGATCAGGAAACTGGTGGTCTCGCCGATCATGTTCTGCAGAGCTCCTTCTTGAGCGCCGTCGAAGGTGGTGATCCCTATCGCGACCAGAACCAACGCGGCCGATCCGGCGGGCGTCGACCATGACGCCACACCAGAGAGGAACCTCCTCACGCCCAAGATCCCACCTCGCACCTCCAGACAAGACAACCGGGAGAACATCTCGAAGTAAACGGCGAATGCCTCTCCTCTCTCGGACCAGAGGCGGATCCCGAACAGATACATCCCGAGGAAGGTCCAACCGCTATAGGCAAGGGTGAGGATCGCGACGTTCTTCGGTGTGGTCAGTGATATCCCCGCGCCGCCGATCAGCTCCAGCCAGCCGAAGAGGATCAACACCACGACCGCTGGCCAACGGCCAAGGCGCTTCGGGTATGCGAGGCCAGCGCCCTTCAGGCCGAGCCGCCCAGTTGCACACGCCACCCACTCCGCGAACGCCCTCCACGGGTTCAGATAGGCGAAGACGTTCCCGAAGATCGCGCTGATCACGGGAACGCCGATCCAGAAGGTCACGAAGACGAAGGTGACCGAAAAGTTCAGCGCCGAATCCTGAACTCCGGCCAGACCCGAGTAGACCACCAGGAAGAGGCAGGAGATCCCGAACAGGCCCGCGACCACCCTGGAGACCCGTCCGCAGAGGACCTTCCCGAGGACCGGAGCAACTGGCCTCCAGTGTTCTTCTTGGAGTCGAGGTTTCTGCCACAGAACGGCGAAGAGAGCGAACGAGAGGATCAGTACCAGCGAAGCACCCCATGCGAAGAGCCAGACCGGGATGGGCAGATCGCTGCGACCCTGCAGAGCATGCGCGAGGGCCTGATCAGGCAGGCCGAACGTCGCCGCCGCCCCGGAGAGGGCGACGACGGCCAGGAGCCGTGGCAAACG
>JAUMFR010000205.1:0-4539 GCA_032119755.1 Solirubrobacterales bacterium
GAGGAAATCGAGCTCGCCCCAATCCACGTCCTCCAGGAACTGCTGGATTGCCTTGTGCAGCATCGGTCCGCGCCAGACCACCGCAGCGTCCGACTCGACGAAGAACCCCATCGAGATGACCTTCGGACCGGCGGGTGAGACGAGCGGGATGATCTTCCGGTCGGCGGACACCTCGGGGCGACCATCGATTCCGAGCATCCTGGGGATCGAATATCCGTAGACATCGCAATCGAGCGCGCCTACTGCCTTTCCTTCGGCAGCCAACGCAGCGGCGAGGTTCGCCGTCATGGTGGACTTCCCTACACCTCCCTTGCCGGAGGCGATACAGATCACGTTCTTCACCTGAGCGAGTGATCCCTGCGGAAGCTTCGGTCTGCCCAGTTTCTCCTGAAGTCCCGACTTCTCCTCCTCGCTCAAGACGTCGAAGCCAACTTCCACCTCGGTGACCCCATCGATCGCCCCCACCCTCTGAGAGACGGCCTGCTCGAAGTGACCGCGAATCGGGCATCCGGGGGTAGTCAGTGACACGACCACCTCGACCCGACCGGCTTCGCTGACCTCGATCGAACGAACCATCTCGAGCGCGACGATGTCACGCCCGAGCTCGGGATCGATTACACCGGAGAGTGCCTCGGTGATTGCTTCATGTGAAGGTATCGGGTTGCTCATCTGATCAACCAGTTTCGCAGAAGTGGTCTTCGCGCCGCGCAACCGGAAGAGCCCGCTCCCTCCGTAGCTGCTGGAAGGGGCGGGCTATCCGGATGAGGTCCCCTCGATAGAGGACCGAGGCCGAATGCTCAGACGAGTTCGCGGACACGCTGAACCAGCGGCTCGATGCGCTGCTTGACAGGTTCCATCCGATCGGTGACCGGCGCGATGCGATCGGCGGCGCCACGGAGACGGTCGGCGACCTCTCCCTGTGCGCGCTCACGCACCTCGGAACCGCGGCGACCCGCCCTGTCGAACTCCTCGGCGAAGGTCACGCGCATCGTCTCGAGTTCGTCGGAGCGACGATCGGGATCGAGCAATGCCTCCACCTTTTCGCGAGCGGGCTCGACGTAGTCGGCCACCGCATTGTCGACTACGCCGACTACGGCGTCCACGACCTGGAGAGCCTGATCGGCGGGCTTCGCTGCAGCCGCTTCGACCTCGGCACTTCCGTTCTTGGACGAAGCCTTCGCGCTCGTGGCCTCGCTCGACTCCGTTTCCTGCTTCTTTCTACCCATCAATTGAATACACCTCTGTTTCTCGATTGGGTCGTTTTCATGACTGATGAACGCGCTCGAAGTGAGGCGAACACATGTTCTTACCCTCAATCGGGGCAGTGGTTACACCGACGAAGCCTGGGTTTGGTCAGGCCGTCGAAGTCCGTCGCAGGATCAGCCTGCGAAGGCTGCGTATCGGGTGGATTCTGGGCAGCCGGCTCGCTCCCACTCGATCGATCCAAGTCAGAGGCTGATCTATCTCGAGCAGGGTGGGCAGATCCTCGGCGGATCTCCAAACCCGATTCAGGGTGTCGATTCCACCCGCCTCGACCACTTGATCGCAAAAGGCCTTGCCACGACGGTACTGAGCGAGTTTCGCATCGAGTCCGAGGAGGCGGGCTACCACCTGGTCGAGGGTCCCTCGACTGCCGCGGTCCCTCTCGAGGCTCTCCCGGAGATCCTCGACACCCTCCCCCATCTCGGCAGCGGCAGCGTCCATCACGTGCTCCGCATACCCCTCGACCACGGTCATCGCCGCCGTCAGTTGGTCGACCAACTCCATCTGTGGCTGAGTCCAGAACAGGTTGGCCAGATCACCTCGCCTTACCGCCTCGGAGATTCCGCGTGGACCGAGGCCGACCAGCTTCGAGAGGACATCCGAGGTCTTCACGTCCAAGGATGCCTTGGTGAGGAGTTCACGAGCCAAGCCGCCGATGTGCTCCCTCAGCCATGGCACAGACGCGAACTGCAAGGCATGAGTTCCTTCGTGCAGGGCAATCCAGTGGAGGAACGGCTCAGGCTCCGCGCCCAGCCTCTGTCTGGCGGCCGCGAGGTTCGGTGCGACGAAGAGGAGCCGCGGTGATCTCGCTGGACCGAACAGAGCCACGTCGTACTGGCCCACGACCTTCTGCGCCAGGTATCCGGTAGCCAGCCCGACCTCCACTCCCGTAGCGGCCGCCCCGAGCCGTCTCCCGATTCCGCTCGGCATCTGTGAACGTTCGATCAACTCGCGCTCGAGTTCGGCAGAGATCTCCTGGAAGGACTTGATCGAGGAATCGACCCACTCCTCGCGGGTCACCAGTTCCGCAGGTGGAATCTCCGTGCGCGCACGAAGTCCGGTGTAGTCGCTGACGATTTCGATCGCCCTGTCCGATTCCCGGCGCAACTCCGCCTCCCCTGCGCCAAGCCAAGCGGGTCCCTCGCCGGCGATGGTGCAGGCGATGCGCTCGGCGAGGTTCCAGTCGACCAGACGCTCGCTCATTCGAGCAGTGCCTGAGCGGAGAGGAGGAAGTCGAGGTCTGACGCTGTGCGAGCTGCGGCCACGTGGTAGCGGGCTCCGAGATCGAGGGCTGCCTCCTCCAGTGGCTCGCCCGCGAAACTGAGGCTCGCGCCTGCCTCTCTGACGATGAGTTGACCGGCCGCGGCGTCGACCGAGCGGCAGCCGCGCATCGAGAGCATGCCGTCGAAACGGCCCGCTGCCACATAAACCAGAGAGACGGCTAGAGAACCTGGCGTGCGCAGACGGAAGACCCGATCGGTCATTTCGTCCGCAACCCTGACCATGCGCTCCGGTCTGGTCGCTTCCATGCCGACTATCTCGAGTCCGTCACCGAGGGAGTCATCGATCCGGACCGGACTTCCATCCAACACGGCGCCCGATCCCCGCTCGGCATAGAACTCCTCGGCCGCACCGAACTCGTATACGTATCCGAACGTGACGTCGGCCATCGTCATGCCCGTCGAGACGGCGACGCTGAGGCTGTGACAGGGGATGGTCCTGCGAGCGTTCAACGAGCCGTCGATCGGATCGATCACGACGATGGTGTGGCTGGCTGAGTCGTCTTCACCGAAACGGACCTTGCCGCGTTCCTCGGAGATCGCGGTGAACGAGTATCCCTCGGCGGCCAACACTTCCAACTGTTCGAAGAACACGTCCTCGCAGAGGCGATCGATGACCAGCGTGTTGTCACCCCCTTCTCCAACCCCGTCGTAGTGGGTCCGGGCCTCGATCCCCACGTGCTCGTCGAAGACCCGACGCTGTCCCTCGACCGCCAAACGGCAGGCCGTCAACCATCGCTCGACGCTGGGCGTCGAGCCAGAGGAGGCGGAACCGGTTCCGGTTGCTGAAGAGTCGGACATGGATCAATCCTACGACGGGACCACCGGATGCCGACTCCCCAACTTCCGAGATCGCCTGCGCGAGATGGTTCGGGGCCGAAATTGCGTCCTCCGATCATGGAATAGCCTCAATGGAGATGAAGTACCTGGACCAGGAAACTACGACACGACCGATCACCCTGACCGACGCCCAGAGCAGGGCAGCTGACCCGGAGCGCAAGTCGGTGCTGATCGCCGGAGGAGCTGGCTCAGGGAGGACCGAGGCGCTGGCCGAGAGGCTCGCCCGGCTGGCAAGCCGGACCGAGAGCGCGCTGGCCATCGCCCGGACTACGGCAGGAGCCTCCGCGCTGCGGCGCAGAGCCGAGGCACGGATCAGCGATCAGGGATTCGAACCGATCGAGTGTCTGCCCGTGCGTGAGGCGGCTGCGAGGCTGCTCGCCGCCCACGGAGAACTGGTCGGCTCCGACGCCTTCTTCGACCTCCTCGGCCCGGGTGAGCGGGTCGCGCTCATGCTCGACGAGTTCGACCAACTACCCCTGCGACTCCATGAGATCCGGGGAAACCCCGGGGGGCTTCTGGCGAGGATCGTGACCCGGATCGATGCGCTGAAAGACGCAGGAACAGACTCGACCGGCTTCAGGTCCTGGGCGGTTGCGAAAGAACGGGCGGCAGAGAATCAGGCCGATCTGGATCTGGCCGAACGGGAACTCGAATTCGCCGAACTCTTCGAGACACACGATCGGCTGGTCAGGGAAGCAGGAGGAATCGATGGAGGGGAAGCGATCCTCGCACTCACTGCCCTTCTGGCCGAACATCCGAGCGCCGCGACGGCGATCGCCGAGAGGCACCCTGCGCTGGTCGTAGACGAACTCGAGATCCTCTCTGCCGCTGAGCTCCGGCTGGTTGGTGCCCTCGCCAAACGCGCTGCCACGACCGCGCTGGCCTGCGACCTGATCGCCGGGTCCGACGGAGGAATCGGCATCGGATGGGCTCGCCGAACGATCGACGGACTCGAGGAGCTCACCCTCGAGGGCTGCCATCGACACGGCCGGAGGATCTCCACGACCGCCCTCGCGGCTGCAGACGTGGCGCAGGGTGAGATCGAGGGCGAAAGCGATTCCGGCAGCGGAGCCGTCGACTTCTGGGTTTGCGAGAACGAACGGGCGGAGGCGCAGGCAGCGGCGAGAGAGATCGAAACGATGCTCTCGAACGGCGT
>JAUMFR010000206.1:0-1607 GCA_032119755.1 Solirubrobacterales bacterium
AGGCCAAGATCGCCGAGGAGCTGGAGACCAAGCGCTCGAAGCGCTGGATCCTCACTCAGTACCTGAATACAGCCTCGTACGGAACGGTGAACGGCAGGACCGCGGTTGGAGTGGAGGCCGCAGCCGACTTCTACTTCTCCAAGAGCGCAGCCGATCTGACCATCCCTGAGGCGGCGCTGATCGCGGGGCTCCCCCAGGCCCCCTCGCTCTACAACCCGCTGCTCAACCCCCCGGCCGCAATCGAGCGGCGTAACGAGGTCATCGACGAGATGCGCAAGCAGGGCTACATCACCACCGAACAGGCCGAGGAAGCCACCACCACTCCGATCAAGCTGACGCCGGGCAAGCGCTACGAAACGGTTCGCGAGCCCTACTTCTTCGACTACGTCGAGCAGCAGCTGATCGACCGTTACGGAGTCAACACGGTTCGCCAGGGAGGTCTGACCATCCGTACGACCATCGATCCCAACCTGCAGGAGGCCGCGCGCTCGGCGATCGACAGCGCCCTCTACTACTCCACCGATCCCTCGGCGGCCGCCGTGACGATCGATCCGGAGACCGGATATATCAAGGCGATGGCTTCCAGTGGTCAGTATTCGGACCGCCAGTTCAACCTCGCGGCGCAGGGCAAGAGGCAGCCTGGCTCCGCCTTCAAGACGATGGCGCTGACCACAGCGATACAGAACGGAATCGATCCCGACTCGACCTATTACAACTCTCAGCCACTGAACATCGACGACCCGGTATACGGGCCCTGGGAGGTCGCCACCTACAGCGACTCCTACGCCGGTTCGATCTCTCTCCACAACGCCACCCTCGCCTCCGACAACACGGTCTATGCCCAGCTCGCTCTCGACATCGGACCGGACAACATCGCGGAGACCGCCAAAGACATGGGGATCGAGACCGAGTTGGACGGTTTCCCGGCCGAGACGCTCGGCGGACTACGGCTCGGTGTCTCCCCCTTGGAGATGGCGAACGCCTATGCCACCCTCGCCGACGGCGGTGTCCGGAACGAACCGCAGGCAATCATGGCCGTACGCTTCCCCGGCGGCCGGGTGGATCGGCTGGGTAAACCGCAACGCACACGGGTGTTCCCCGACGGGGTCGCTTACGAGGTGACGAACATCCTCAAGGACAACGTCGACGCCGGTACCGGCGTCGCGGCGAACGCGGCAGGGTGCAGCGATATCGCCGGCAAGACCGGAACCACGGACGACTACGGAGACGCCTGGTTCGTGGGCTACACGCCGAACTACTCCACAGCCGTCTGGGTCGGGTATCCGGACGCACTCCAGTCGATGACCTCGGTCCACGGCATCGCGGTTGCGGGAGGTACCTTCCCTGCCGAGATCTGGGGCAACTACATGGCCTCGGCACTTGGAGGCAACTGCGAAACCTTCCCCGCGCCGACCAATCCGGTCGAGTGGGTCGACTTCCAGGGGAGCTACGAGTCTCTGGCAGGTGAGAGCTGCTCCACCGGGACGACCAGTACAGGTTCGGGCATCTCCGAGGGGATCTACGCGTGTGAGGAGGAGGAGAAGAAGCCGAAGAAGCCGAATGGAGGCGCATACGCTCCCGATACGAGCAAACCCAAGCCCAAGCCG
>JAUMFR010000207.1:0-1516 GCA_032119755.1 Solirubrobacterales bacterium
TCTCCTCGAGGGCCCCGCTGCGACAGAGCTCCCAGACGACGGACTCGGCCAGCATGTTGGGTGAGATATAGATGGAATTCGCGTATTCGGCGAGAGCTGAGATCACGTCCTCGGGTCCGACCAGATAGCCGACCCGCACGCCCGGACTCACGGTCTTCGAGAACGACGAGGCATGCAGGACGTGTCCGCCGCCGTCCATCGCGAGCATCGTCTCAGCGGCCGGTTCCTCGAAGTAGACCAGACGGTAGGGATCGTCTTCTAGGATCAGGAAGTCGTGTTCGGCGGCGAGTTCGACCAGCCGTTTCCGTTTCTCGATCGAGAGCGAGGAACCGGCTGGATTGTGGAAGTTGGGAATGACGTGGACCAGTTTCACCGGACCTTCCTGACAGGCCTTCTCCACCGCATCGAGATCGATCCCGTCGGCCTCCAGCGGCGCGCCGATCAACTCCGCGCCAGCGCGCTCGAACAGCGCCAGCGTGCGGTCATAGGTCGGCTGTTCCACCACGACACGGTCTCCCGCTTCGATCATCTGGTCGATCACGATGTTGGCCGCTTCCATCGACCCGTTCGTCACCATCACCTGTTCGGGTGCGACCTCGTGCATCTCGGCGATCCACTCGGCAAGGCCGAGATGACCCCGCCCGGTTCCGTAGGAGAGCGCTCGCCGCCAGTCCTCGGCCAACGCGGCCTCGGCAGCAGCTCGCACAGCCTCCACGGGCATGATGTCGGGGCTGGGTGCACCCCTCGCGAAACTGATCGTGGTCGGTTCAGCCATTTCAGCGAGTATATGAGCGTGAGCCTGGCGGACACCTCTCGGGTTCCATGGTCTCGCTGACCCGGAAACGGGCTGGTCCGGTTTCGATCGGTGCGGGATTTCGGCCATACTGGTCGCCGATGTCCGCTGCCGCGCTCGAATTGGTCCGAATCGCGACCCAAGCCTATGCCGCCGGGGACCCCGAGATCTCCCTGCAGCTCGCTGATCCGAACATAGGGTGGGATGAACGCGCTTCCCGTCACGACGGCGAGATCGTGGTCGGACAGAGAGACGTCCTGCTCGCGATGCACCGTTACTTCGATGGTTTCGAGGAGTACTCGTTCAAGGTGGAGAAGCTCGCCTCGGCCAGCGATTCAGCGGTGGTCGGAGTGTGTTCCGAGCAGGGAACCACCGTCGACGGACTTCCGGTGGATCGTCGGTACGGAGCCCTCTGGACCGTCCGCGAGGGGAAGATCGTCTCTTGGACGACCTTCCTGAGCCCCAGGGAGGCTCTGCGGGCCGCTCGAGAGGTCGAGGATCACGGGCGAGCCCAGGCGGAGACGCAGGCGGAAGCGGCTGAACCCGCCGGAGACGTCTTCACGCCTGAGCAGCGCAGGGCATCGAAACGCCGCGCAAGGCTGAAGCGATTTGCCCGCGGCAACGAAGGTTCCTGAACCAGCAGGGCGGCGCTCAGGCTGACTGCTGGCCGAGGACCTCGACCGCCAGTTGCGCTGTCTCCGTGGGAGACTTGCCTACTGCCAC
>JAUMFR010000208.1:0-4213 GCA_032119755.1 Solirubrobacterales bacterium
AAGTTCGTCTACGTCGACGAAGTGGGCGATGCACTGGACGCGGCTCTGCAGCCATTGAAACCTTCCAGGAACGGCTCCACTCGGTCCGGCAAGTCACGCGCCGCCAAGGCCAAGCGGAGCTGACAACAGGTCCTGAGCCCATCGACCCTCAGGGTGGGGTATAAAACCTGCATGGCCCAGAAGACGACCACCCAGAAGGCGACCGACGCGGCCCGAGCAGTCGCATCGAATCCCTATCTGCGCCGATTGATCGAAGACGAGGAGCTCCGTCGGAACATCCGTGACGCATTCGATGCGGTTCGCGGAGCTGGCCAGCGGATCTACGAGGAGCCGTCACCTGCCCGCGCGATCTTCGACGACCGCAAGATTCAGGATGAACTTCGTAATGCCGCGGAAACTCTCCGCGATGCTTCCGACCAGTTGAGGGGCAGGAAGCAGAAGAAGAGCTTCGGTGTCGGCAAGGCGATCCTGATCGCCATCGTCGGCACGGTACTCGTGCTGGTTCTGAGTGAGACGGCAAGGCGAGCCGTGCTCGATCTGATCTTCGGGGCCGAGGAAGAGTTCGAGTACACCTCGACTCCGGCTCCTGAGAACGCGTCCGTTCCGAGTGCCTGACCGGCAACCGCGGCAGACCTGAGCCTTGGCCAGCGTCCACGTACTGATCCCCGCCCAGCGATTCATCTTCTCGGTCGCCGACGGCGAGGCGACCCAAAGTCCAGTCGGGAGTTCCGCCGAGGGGTTCGCCGCTTACAAGGAGCTCCAGTCCGAGGGCAAGAGCGCGGGGATGGTCGCCTTCCCGAACACGCTCCTGATCCGCGGTGAGCGCGACTATCTGGTGGATCCGGGGATGAACATGCAAGGTGCACCGATCCTCGGTGCGCTGGCTGATCTCGGGGTCGACCCGAACTCGATCCAAGATGTGATCCTCACCCATCTCCACTACGACCATGCCGAGGCATTGGCGGCCTGGCCGATGCGTCGGACTCTCGTCCACAAGATCGAGACCGAGGCTCCATACGCCCAACTCGTCGCAGGTCAGTTGGAGATGGCCAAGCTCGACATCGTCGAGGGTGAGGAAGGAGAGATCGAACCAGGGATCCGCTGGATCCGTACACCTGGGCACTGCGATGGCCTGATCTCGATCCTCGTCGATACCGATGAGGGACTGACCGTGATCGCCTCTGACTGCGTTGGTCCGCTGCCCGAGTACTTCGAGCAGATGGACCTGCCGGAGGATTTCGGTCCTGAGCGCGAGGAGCTGCTGACCCAGTGGCAGCGGATCCGTGATCTCGAACCCGCGGTCGTGATCCCGGGCCACAATCCACCGGTCGTTCTGAACTGATTCTCTCCCGGTAGAAGGGGCAGGATTCCCCGGGGGCGGGTTCGACCCGTCCCTAGACTCGTCTTGCGAGATGGCGGGCGGCAAGTCGACAGGCACGAAGCGAACGAGACCGGAGCCTCCGCTGGCTCGACTCGCCGGACGGATCTCGAGGCACCGTTGGTGGGTACTCGGGATCTGGATAGCGATCATCGTCGCGGCGTTGCCTCTCTTCCTTCGCCAGTCCGACAACCTCACCGGCGGCGGGTTCGGATCACCGCGCAGCGAGGCATCGCGGGCTGAGCGAGCCGCTCAGGCGAGCTTCCCTGATCGCGCCGGTTCGGGCATCGCGTTCGTGCTGGTACCGGACTCGGCCCTGTCGCCGACAGATGCTCCGGAGACGCTGGACGCCTACCAGCGAAAGCTCTCCGAGGTGGAGGGAGCGAGGTTCTCGCCTGCCGCCCGAGTAGCGGGAGCCGCCGCTCTCGTCCGCGGAGACGTGGCGATCGTCCCGATAGATCTCGCAGCCGGAGCCCCCGACGCGATCGACGTGGCCGACGACCTTCGCGACTCGGTAAAGCTCGGGAAGGAGAACGAGGGCAGGAGCGTCACCCCGTATCTGGTCGGACAGCCGGCGATGTGGGCTGCGATGTCAGAGCTCTCGCAGAGGGACCTCCAGAAGGCCGAGGCGATCGGTTTCCCCTTGATCGCGATCGTCCTGATAACGGTATTCGGAACCCTGATCGCCGCTTCGCTTCCGCTGCTGCTTGCGGCATTCGCGGTGACCGTGACGGGAGCTTTCGTCTACCTGATCTCCTTCGGGCTGGAGATGTCGATTTTCGTTTCGAACATGGCGACGATGATCGGGATCGGGGTCGCTGTCGACTACTCGCTGTTCATCCTGGCGCGTTACCGGCAGGCGATTCGCGCGGGAAGGGGACGTGATGCTGCACGTGCCGAGGCTCTATCGACCTCTGGTCTGGCGGTGACATTCTCGGGACTGGCGGTGATCGTCTCGCTCGCCGGGCTGTGGCTGGTAGACAACCGGACCCTGCAGTCGATGGCATTGGGCGCGATGATCGTGGTCGCGGTATCGATTCTCCTGGCGGTCACGCTCCTGCCGGCGGTGATCGCGATCTTCGGCCACAGGGTCGAGGGAGACGGCAAGATCAAGGAGTGGGTTCTGAGGACTCTCTCCCGGATCGGGTCGAAGGTGAGGAGGAGAGGCTCTGACAGGGAGTCCTTCTGGCACCGCTGGTCTCACCGGGTGATGGAGCGCCCCTTGCTCGCCGCTGCACTCGTGGTTGCGCTGCTGGCCGCGTTGATCGTGCCTTCCATCTGGATCAAGACCGGGAACAGCGCATTGGAGCAGATGCCCAAAGACTTCGATGCCCGGGTAGGGACCGAGATCGCTCTGGAGGCAACCGGTGAGGGGTTCGACCGGACCGAGGTGGTGGCATCTCTGCCCGTACCTCCTGTCAGGGGTGAGGAGGCTGCGACCGACCTCTCGCGGGCGATCGCCTTGACACCCGGGGTAACCTCGGTCACCGAACCACTGGTGAGAGACCGAACCGCCCTGATCGAGGTTTCCGACGCTGCCCGGGCGGCCGAGTCTCCGGCATCCGAGAAGCTGGTCGATCGCCTGCGTGAGCGGACGATCCCGGTCTGGGCTGCGAGATCCGGCGGAAGTGCACTGGTCGGAGGAGAGCCCGGGGCAGCGGTCGACAACCGCGACCAGATCGCCGACTCGATGTGGAAGATCTTCGCCTTCGTGCTCTGTCTCTCGTACCTGGTGTTGCTCGTCCTCTTTCGATCGGTGATCCTGCCGTTGAAGGCGATCGCGATGAACCTCCTCTCTATCGGCGCTGCCTACGGCGTGTTGGTGGTGGTCTTCCAGTGGGGCTGGCTCGATTTCCTCCCTACCTTCGAATCGAAGGGGGCGCTGGAGGTGATGACGCTGCCACTGCTGTTGGCGGTCGTTTTCGGCCTCTCGATGGATTACGAGGTCTTCCTCCTCTCACGGATCAAGGAGCGCTATCTGGCTCACGGCGACAACCGGCGCGCGGTGGCCGAAGGCCTGGAGGCAGGCGCCTCGACCATCTCGTCGGCTGCGCTGATCATGGTGCTGGTCTTCCTCACATTCGTCTTCACCGGTGTCGCCTCGATCAAGGAGATCGGACTCGGGTGCGCGGTGGCGATCGCCTTCGATGCCACGATCGTGAGGCTCGTACTGGTGCCGGCGACTATGCAGTTGCTCGGACGCTGGAACTGGTGGATTCCGCGCTGGTTGGACCGGGTGCTTCCTCGGATACCGTTGGAGGGAGCCGATACGCGCCCTGCCCAAAAGCGTCGGAAGGCCTAGGGGGGCCTATTGCAGGGAGTTCAATTCAGCGCTTCGGGATGACCAGCGAGGAGCAAGCCTGGCGGGGGCTGCTCTCTCCGGCGTACTCAGTGGTCTGAGCGCCGTCCTGGTCGAAGAAGTCGACCGTGAGCTGCGTCGAGGTCACCTGTACCTGACCGAAGCCGAACTGGTCGGTAGAGGCACACTGCATGCCCATTCCGGGTCCGGGGAACCCGGTTGCATCTACAGGCTGCTTGAAGAACAGTTGCTGGATCGTGTTGCCGATTCCGTCCTGGCCGGTGGCATCGTCGATCTCGAGGCCGTAGTTCTTGGTCGCGATCGGCCCTACCACCGCTTCGTGGATGCGTGAGTTTCTGACCCCAGCCGGTCCGAGCGTATTGAACCGCACGTTGTTGACCAGAGTTGCGTGCACGTCGGTGGTCAGAACGACCGTGTTCTTGATCTTGTTGAGAGCGGTGAGGACCTTCGTGCGTTCAGCCGCGTAGCCCTCCCAGCGGTCGTAAGGCAGCGCGTAGTACTGCTGCATCGGCACC
>JAUMFR010000209.1:0-14659 GCA_032119755.1 Solirubrobacterales bacterium
ATATCCACGCCCAGCAAGGGCTTTTCACCTGACTCCGGCATCGATTGAGCCTAGTGGGCGGGGAATTCATGCGTAGCGACCAGGAAAACCGGCGGCTGGCTTGCACGCACAGGCGCTGCGCCGCTAACATGCGCCGCCGTGCCCAATACGAACCAACTAGTCCGCAAGGGACGCAAGCGCAAGCGCAAGAAGATGGCCACTCCGGGTCTCAAGTCCGGTCATGGCAACAAGAAGCGCGTAGCCGCACCTCAGCGTCGTGGCGTCTGCACCCGAGTTGCGACCGTCACCCCCAAGAAGCCGAACTCGGCTCTGCGCAAGATCGCCCGTGTGAGGATCACCAACGGGATCGAGGTCACGAGCTACATCCCGGGTGAGGGCCACAACCTCCAAGAGCACTCCGTCGTGTTGGTTCGTGGAGGTCGCGTCAAGGATCTTCCAGGTGTCAGATACAAGGTCGTTCGCGGGACCCTGGACGCCGCTGGCGTCTCTGACCGCAAGCAGGCTCGCTCCCTTTACGGGGTAAAGGCGAGCTGACCAGATGCCGCGCAGAGCACAGGCTCAGATCCGCACGATCGATCCGGACTCCGTCCACGGAAGTCGTCTGGTGCAGCAGCTGATCAACAAGGTCATGCGCCACGGCAAGAAGGGTGTTGCCGAGAAGATCGTCTACGACGCCCTGGCGATCGTGGGCGAGCGCACGGGGGAGGACCCGGTCGAGACCCTCGAGGCTTCGATCAAGGAACTGACTCCGGTGCTCGAGGTTCGATCCCGCCGCGTGGGAGGGGCGACCTACCAGGTTCCGGTAGAGGTACCTGCCCGTCGCGCCAAGACCCTGGCAGTCCGCTGGTTGATCGAGTTCGCCGAGAACCGCAACGAGAAGGCCATGTCCGAGCGTCTGGCCAATGAGATCATGGACGCGACCAAGCAGCAGGGTGGAGCCTGGAAGCGCAAGGACGACATCTATCGCATGGCACAGGCCAACAAGGCCTTCGCCCACTATCGCTGGTAGACCCGCTCCGCTCCGGTTGCGCTAACCGACGATCCCTACGACTCTCGCGGGCGCGGCGCTTCCGCCCACCAGCCGCAACGGAAAGCACGAGATTGTGAACCCCGTGGCGGGAAGCGATGAGAGATTGGCGAGCCTCTCGATCTGGGAGTAGGCGAGGTCGGCCTGGTGTGCAGCCCAGAAGATCCCGGATTCGTTCCGCTCGACCGCCTCGGCCGCCTGCAGATGTAGCGGGCGGTCCCAGCCCCAAGCGTCGATTCCCATGACCCTGACCCCTTGCTCGTACAGCCAGTGCGTGGCTTCCGCGGTCACGCCCGGACCCCGAATCATGTAGTCGTCGGCTTCCAGGAACTCATCCCTGCCGGTATGTACCAGCACGATGTCGAGCGGTCGAAGCCGATGCCCCGCAGCCTCGACGCCCGTGCTCATCTGGTCTGCGGTGATCGCGTCTCCATCCTCGTGGGATGTGAAGTCGAGTCGCACCCCGGGCGCATGGAACCACTCCAGCGGGAGTTCGTCGATCGTCTGCGACGGCTCGCCGCCGGTCTTCGAGTTGTAATGCCATGGCGCATCGACGTGGGTCGAGTTGTGGGTCCCGAATCGGAGGAACTCCTCGACCGCCCAACCCTCCCCGTCCCGGAGCAAAGCCGGATCAAGACCGAACATCTCACGGATCGTCTCGGCGCCTGCGTCGTGGCCGTAGAAGGCGATCTCGGTCCTCAGCAGGTCAGGTGTGTCGGTCGGACTGGCCACGATTGGAGCTGAGAGGTCGATGAACTCAGGCACCGGTCGGTCCTCCGACGTCGAGTTCGTCCGACCCACCTGCAGCCGCCCCGGAATAGGACGCGGTCAGGGACGAGTATGCGAGCGCCGACCCGCAGGCCACGAGCAGAGCCGATCCGAACAGTTCGAGCCAGAAGCCAAGTTGTGGGGTCGCCTTGGCGTCCACGAAGGATCCGGTCTCGTTCCCGAGTGCGCCGATGCGGTTGGCGTCGGGCACGTCGATGATCAGGAAGATCAGCAGTGCGACCAATCCGGTGACCGCCAACGCCACCGCCGCAGTCTGGCTGACTGCCCCCGACTCTCCGTCCCGTGCCAGATCGAACCAGAGACAGGAAATCAGCAGGGCAAGCGCGATGACACCGAGGATCAGCATCG
Source organism: Solirubrobacterales bacterium (assembly GCA_032119755.1). Taxonomy (GTDB): domain Bacteria; phylum Actinomycetota; class Thermoleophilia; order Solirubrobacterales; family 70-9; genus CAIUSP01. Next base: position 2,165 of record JAUMFR010000209.1, read on the forward strand.
CCCACCCGTGCTGATCCTGAGCGGTGACCACCAGTTCTTCGGTGAATCCCGGCTCCGACAGGTCGGGGGTGAGCATGAAGATCCCGGTGAACTGCGCGGCTGCCAGCGCACCGGCGCCGAGCGCGACCCCACATGCCAGTGGGAGCGTCAGCTGCGGCCAGCGCATCAGTTGCCTCCTGCCGGGGCGAGATCGACGGCCCTTGCGGCTGGCTTCACCGAGCGCCGCGACGGGCCACCTCGGTTACCGCGGAAGAGGACTCCGCCCGAGACTATGAGTGCGACCCCTGCCGACAACTGGGCCCAGAACCCCCCCAGCAGACGGGTGCTCGCGTCCGAGTAGGGCAGGGCGTTGACCGGGTCGAGAGCCTTCGGTAGATCAACTACCAGCGCGACCGCAACCGTGACCAATCCGAGGGCGGCAATGGCGATAGCTAGGTTTCGACCTCCTCCCCGGAGCACTCCGATGGCGAGGACTCCGGCGCCGATGGCGACCGGAATCAGGAGCCACAAGTGGGCGCTGCCGGTGACGGCGGTTGCGGTAACCGGCGCGGGCGCATCGACCGCGATCTGTCCCTGGTAGAGCGGTGCTCCCACTGCGACACCCCGGTAGTCGAGGAACTGCGATCCAACCAGGAGTCCGGCAGCGACCAGACAGGACAAGGCGCCGGTGCGAACCGGGTCGATGGCTGCGCTCGCGAGCCCTGTGCCACGCCCAGCGGCGGGAGCCAGTCGTTCGGTCAGGGCGCCTTGGCTCCACTCGATCGTCGAAGCGATCGACGAGAGCACCCACGCGATCACCGCCGCGACGAGCAGGACTAGACGGGCAACCAGAGGAGCAATTCTCGCGAGGACCGCCCTGAGCGGGTCGGTCAGGGGGCGGATCTTGCGTGCGACCAGGTCGACGATCGCCACGACACGATCTCTGGCCGGAGCCGACCACTCCTTCACCTGGAACAGAAGCTTCCTGGTCCACGCGGAGGCAACTCCGGCTGTCTCAGAAACGGTTGCTGCGAACTGACGGCCCGTTCTCTCCGCCCTCGTGAGCAGTTGCGCGCCGACGCTCTTGATCCTCTGCTCTCTCACCTCGCCAATAGTGACGAAAACGCGTTCCCGATGCCCCCTTTCGCCCGTATTCAGGCGCGATAGGGCTCTATCCTGCCCCGACCTTGGCAGTAGCCATCCTCGTTTCGGCGCTTCTCGTCTTCCTCTCTTCCCTCCTGGTGGGGCGGGCCCTCACGCGCCTGCTGGGGAGCGTGGATTCGACCTGGATCGAGCCGATGCTCGGCTTCGCGGTGTTGGCAGTCCTCGCCTCGGCTCTTCGTCTCGTAACCGGGAGTTCGGTGGCGACGGCGATCCTCCTCGGGGCCGTGACCCTCGCCTCGCTGACCTATCTGGGCTTGGGTTGGTCGCGTTCGGGGGTAGCAGGAATCGCAACTGCGACACGACTCTGTGCGCCTGCCGTGATCTTGACCCTCCTGCTCGGTTTCCTGCCGTTCGCCGCATCTGGTCACATCGGCCCACTGGGTGCCGGGGTGAACAACGATCTCGCCTCTCACCTCAACTGGACCGCGTGGCTGGTCACCGAGGCGGGTCCGAAACCGTGGGGAGTGGAGATCGGGTATCCGATCGGTACCCACTCGCTCGCGGCGGCTCTAGAGGGCGGCCTCGGCCTGGAGACGCTCCCGGCTCTGCTCGGGATCCTCCTGGCGTTACCCATGCTCGGAGCCGTGCTCGCGATGTCGGTGCTGGCCCAAGCGACCGCAGCCATCCGGACGCTGGGTGGCGCCTTGATCGGCATGCCTTACCTCTTCGCCGGTTCCTTCGCGATCGGCAGCTTCAAGGAGATCGAGATGGGACTGCTGCTCCTTGCTCTGGCGATTGCCCTGCGCGAAGCGGGGAGAGGGGCGGGTCGGGCGTTCACGATCGTCACGCCCGCGGTCCTGTTCGCCGGAATGCTCGCTACCTACAGCTACGCAGCGGTCGGCTGGGTGGCGGTGACCGTCGGTATCTGGATGGCGACCGGTCTCTGGCAGGTCCAGCGCCGCGGTGGGGCAGAGGCTGTTCGCAGGGTGATCCGCGAGTCTCTCCCCGTCGCCGCCGGATCGATCGCGCTGGCTTTCGTGATTTCCCTGGTCGAACTGGGCCGCTCGTACGATCTCGTCTTCTCGGAAGAGGTCCAGGTCACCTCGGCATCGCGCCTCGAGCAGCCCGTACCGATCCCGGAAGCCCTCGGCGTCTGGCCGACTCCGGACTTCTTCGGGGGGCTGGACACTTGGCTCGGATGGCTCCTGTTCGGTGGCCTAGGGCTCATCGTGCTCTTGCTGGGCGTCCGTACAGCCTGGCGGAGGGGAGAGTCCGCTCTCCTCTCGGCTCTTGCCGCCTCGGCGATCCTCTTCCTGGTAGCGCTGATATTCGGCAGCTACTACACGCAAGCCAAGGCGCTTACGATTCCGGCTGCGACCGTCATGGCGTTGGCGTTCCTGGGAATCGCCGATTCGAATGCGAAAGGCATCGGCCGCCGCGGCTTGGCGGCCATCTTCGTGGCTCTGGCCTTCTACTCGACCTTCCTCGTGCTCAGGGAAGCTAACGTCGCCGCGTTGGATCGGAGCAGCGAACTCGAGCGGATCAGGGAGAGGATCGGGGCTGAGGGCGTCATGACCCTGACAACCGACCGATACGCAGACTTCAACCTGCAGGGAGCCTTCGTCGTCAGCCCCGCCCCATTTGCCGAGTTGGTGATTCGCGACCGTCCGGGGAAGGTCGGACGCCTTCCGGTCGACTTCGACTCCCCGAAGTGGCCGGTCTCCGATCTCTACAAGTTCGTCCTGACAACCAGCGCCGGGTTCCAGAGTGGCCCCTCTCCGGGATATGCGCTCGATCTCGAGACGCCCTCATATCGACTCTGGCGAAGGGTCGACGACCGGCGGCCTCAGAGCAGGAGCATCTTGCCCGAGCGGACGCGGATGGGGAAGATTCTCCGCTGCGGTGAGCCGCGTATAGACGAGATTCTCCGCACCCTCTCGGAGAGCGGAGGACTGCTGGCCCATACCGTGCGTGCGCCCTATGTAGGCAAGCGGAACGCGTGGAACCCGGGAGCCAAGCTCTCGCCGGGAGAGCGCACTTCGCAGGAGATCACCCTGGGCAGAGGCACCTGGGATCTCTCGCTCCAGTACTTCAGTCCCTCGCGTGGCCTGACCGTGACCGCCCCCGGCTTGCGAACGGTCCTGCCGCCGGATGCGGTCGGCCGTCTCCAGTCCGGCGGACACCGGGGGCCCTTCTGGCACGCCGGTCGCATCGCCTCGGACGGATCAACGCTGAGACTGACCGTCACGGCCGAGGAGTTGAACTGGTTCCAGCGCTTGATCGGAGTGACTCAGAAGATCGAGATCGGGAACCTCGCCGCGACGACCCCCGGAAGTGAGCGAGTCGTTCCAGCCGATCAGGCCTGCGGACTCTACGTCGACTACTTCACCTCCAATCCGCCCAAGGCCTACAGTCTCGCCGATCCGATACTCCAGCAGCCTGTCCTCGGGGAGCGCAAGCGGATAGGCAAGCGTGCGTTCGACTACTCGGATCGAGGCGAGCGTCCATGATCAGCTTCGGGCAGTACGTCTCCGGCTTCGTCGGCCTAACTCTGATCCTCTGCGCGTTGGGGTTCGCCGCCTATCGGCTGCGATCCGTCCTCATGCCCGGCTGGTCTGGTGCGTCGGCGCGGTTGGTGGAGACGGTCCTCGGCCTAAGCGGGCTGGTGGTCGTTTGTGAGATCACCGGCGTGCTCGGTCTGTTCCGTCCCGGCTGGCTGATCGCAGTCTCGGCCCTGGTCGCGCTGCTGACTTGGTACTTGACACGAGGGCGAGCCTCCGCTGAGACGACTCCACTGCCGTCGCCACCGGTGGCTCGTTGGTTGGTCCTGTCTTCGTCCGCCATAGCTGCCTTCGTGGTCTTCCACTGGGCAATGCCGACGCTCCAGGCCTTCGAGGTCGGGGTCAGCTCCCAAGACAGTGTCTGGTACCACATGAGTTTCTCGGGTCGATTCGCTGTGAGCGGCGAGGTGGGTCCGGTTCACTTCACCGACATCCTCGCGACGGCATCCTGGTTCTATCCGCAGAACTCGGAGCTGCTCCACGGCCTCGGGATAGCGTTGTTCGGCCAGGACACCCTCTCGCCGCTGCTGAACCTGGTCTGGCTCGCGATGGGACTGCTGGCGGCCTGGTGTGTCGGCAGACCCTGGGGAATCGGCTGGCTGACCCTGCTCGCAGCGGCGGTGGTATTCGACACGCCGATGATGTTGGAGCAGTCGGGTAATGCCGCGAACGACATGACCTCGATCGCGTTCCTGCTGGCGGCCGTCGCCCTCCTCGTCAACGGCCATGCCCAGCAGCGCGCTGGCGGAGCGGAGGGGCGCGGGAGGTTCAGCGGCGTTGGCTGGCAGGCACTGGGTATGGCAGGTCTCGCAACCGGTCTCGCGATCGGGACCAAGATCACGCTCCTCGCCCCCTTGCTGGTCCTGACCGTGCTGCTGGCCGCGTTGACGGTGAAGGGAAACCGTCTGGCAACCCTCGGAGTGTGGATTGCGGGCGTCGCGATTCCATCGATCTTCTGGTACCTGCGCAATCTCGTGCTCGGAGGTAACCCGTTACCCCAGCTTGCGGGGGTCGGCCCCGTTCCGTTGCCAGGACCCGATCAAGGTGACTTCTACCCTCGTCGACCGGCGACCGTGCTCTCTTACGCGGACCAGCCTCAGATCTGGTTCGACTGGTTCTTCCCGGCGCTGGACGACCGGCTGGGGCCTCTCTGGATCGTCCTGCTGGTGGCGATGTCGGGGGTGTTCGTGTGGGGCGCACTCAAGGGTTCGACTCTCCTGATCCGAGCACTGTGTGCGGTAGGTCTGGTCGCTGCTGTGGCGTATCTGGGAACGCCCCTCACAGCTTCTGGCACCGTTGGCAATCCGACCGGCTTCGCTCCCAACCTGCGGTATCTGGCCCCGGCGTTGGCAATCGGATTCGTTCTGGCGCCCCTCCTGTTCATCGAGTCGAGGGCGAGGACGAAGCGCATCCTCGCTGGCGTGCTCACGGTGTTCCTGATCGTCGGCGCAATCTCACAGATCTCATTCAGACCCGAGCCCCAGCGCCAGTTGAGCCAGGATGAACTGGTCGAACTCGCTGCAACCGAGCAGGACGGTTATCGCTCGTTTAGGCAGGACTCCTATGTCACCAGCAAGATTCCGGGAGCACTGCTCCTGACCTTCCTCCTGATCGGGCTGCCTCTGGGTGCGACAGCGCTCGCCTCGGCCAACCCCACGCGTCGTCGGGAGATCTCCGCCGCAGGATTCGTGATCGGCGCGGTGACTCTTGCCGGCGCGGGCTGGGCGGTCGCTCCGAGCTTCGCGCGTGACCGATACGACCCGACCGTCCTCAACCCCTTCGAGCGAGATGCGGGTTTCAGGGCGTCTCCTGCCTGGCGGGCTGTTCAGGGATACGGCCGGGAGATCAGCGGATCGCGAATAGCGGTCGTCGGCAGGGGTTCGGCCTTCGGCCAGTATGTCTTCTACGGCCCGGAGTTCGACAACTTCGTCCAGTACATCGGCTTCGAGTCTGACCACGGCACCTACACGCCGATCGAGAGTTGCCGGGTCTTCAAGCGGGTCGTCGACGCGGGAGACTATGACTACCTCGTGGTCACCCCCCGACAGAACGAACCGGCTTTCTCGACCCCCGCCGAGCGCGGCTGGATGGACGCCGATCCAGCCGCCGTCCGGGTGGTGCGCGCCGATCCCGCGGCCGTCTACAGACTCGAAGGTCGTCTGGATCCAGCGTTGTGCGGATCGGAGGGCGTAGGAGGATGAGCCTTGGACGGTTCCTGCTCGGTGTGATCGAACTGGCTGCGATCGTGGTCCCGATCTACATCGGCGCGATCTCCCTGCGACGGGTCCTGCTGCCCGGTTGGAGTGGTGCGGCATCACGCTTGGCCGAGATCGTCCTGCTGGTCTCCGGCCTGATCCTGGTGGCAGAGTTGGTCGGGGTCGTCGGTCTGTACCGCCCGGGGTTCATGATCGCCGCATCGGTGATCACGGGTGGAGCAGTGGTCGGACTCTGTCGCCGTCACGCTCCGGAAGGGGACTCGACTCCTCTTCCGAGGCCTCCAGTGACCCGCGTGGTGGTCGGTCTCGCTCTCGCCGGTGCGGTTGCCGTGACCTGGCACTGGGCCGTCAGGACCCAGTTCGGTCTGGAAGCGGGGATGTATCTGCCCAACACCACCTGGCACAACGCCCCGTTCGCCGCACGTTTCGTGCAGGAAGCTCAGATCGGCCTGTTGCATTTCACCGAACCGTTGCGTCTGTCCGTCTGGTTCTACCCGCAGAACTCCGAACTACTGCACTCGCTCGGCATCCTCACGCTTGGCACCGATGTGATCTCGCCGGCGATCAACATCGGTTGGTTGGTGCTCTCCCTCTTGGCTGCTTGGGTGATCGGGCGCCCCTACGGAGTGGGTGCGGCGGCGCTGATCGCCGTGGCGATCGTCTTCGACACCACGATGCTCCTCCTCTACGAACCCGGAGATGCGAAGAACGACGTGATGGGACTGTTCTGTCTATTGGCGGCCATTGCACTGCTGGTCAACGGAGAGGCTCAGCGGAGAGCCTCGGGCGAGGACCGTGGGAGCCGTCCTTGGGAAAGATTCGGATTCGGTCCATTGCTCGTGGCTGCTATGGCAGCAGGCATAGCGGCCGGTACACGCCTCAACATGCTGGCCCCGATAGCACTGTTGACCCTCGCGGTCGTCTACCTCGGGTTTCGCGGCGAGCGGATCAGGACCTCCGCGCTCTGGATCGGGGGTCTGGTCGCCACCAGCTCCTTCTGGTACCTGAGGAACCTGATCACCTCCGGTAATCCCTTTCCGTGGGCAAAGGGGCTCGGACCGATCGAACTACCCCATCCCGACCAGATGCCGATCGACGTTCGGGAACCCGGCACCGTGGCGAAGTACATAAGCGACCTGCCCGTGATCAGAGAGATCTTCCTGCCGGCGATACGAAACAACCTCGGAGATCTCTGGGTCTTGGTGATCGCCGCCGCGGTGGTCTTCACAGTGGTCGCGATCTTCAACGGACCGACCCGGACGATCCGGACCCTGGGTGTCATTGCGGTCCTCAGTTTCGTCGCGTATCTGTTCACCCCACTGACTGCGGCTGGCGATTCTGGCAGGGTCAGCGGGTTCGCGGTCAACATGCGCTACGTCGCACCCGCGATGGTCATTGCGATGGCGATCGGACCACTCTCTCCGCTGTTCCAGAGGAGTCGAACCCGCCGAAGGGTCGTTCTCGGCGTATTGCTGGTCACGCTGTTGTTCACGCTCTGGCCCTCGGCACCGTTGCTGGGCGACATAGCTGCGTCCGCAGCTGTATGGAGTGAGGGATACACACTTCCGGCGCTCGCATTCGCACTTGTTCTCGTGGTGGTACCGGTTGCCCTCGCGTATCTCTGGAGGCAACCGCAGATGCGATTGCTGGCGGTGACCGCCTCCGTGATCGTAGGGTTGGGCGTGTTCCTCGTCTCCTATCTCAAGACCGATCGTTATGTCGAGTCTCGTTACGACCCGGATATCGCGAAGGCCTCCGGCGACGTCCCGCAGGACATCGTCCCCCTGATCCGCTGGTCCAGGCCGTTGACCGATCAGAGAATCGGCATCGTGGGCACCAGGGCTGCTTTCAAACAGTACTTCCTCTACGGAAAGGTTCTTTCGAATCGCGTCTATTACGTTGGCGAACCCGCTGCAAATGGTGGTTACCGACCGATCCTGAACTGCAAGGACTTCCGCCAGCGGGTCAATCAGCTCGAGATCGACTACCTAGTCACCGCTCCCTACCACGATGTAGGGCTGAGGATCCCCGCCATTGCCCGCCTGAATGAGGCCCAGTGGGCAGTCGGCCTTCCTCAAACGAGGATCGTCTTGACCCAACGTGGTTTCACTGTCTTCCGGGTGGACGGCAGGCTCGACCCGGGCACCTGCGAGGTCTGATCATGACCCTCACGGTCTGGGGCTATCTCGCCGGCTTCATCGGTCTCACCGTTTCCCTCGCATCGCTTGGCTGGGGTTCGATCGCTCTGCGACGGGCCTTGCTGCCCGGATGGGACGGTTCCCCGGCTCGCGTTGCGGAGGTGGTGATGTTCCTCGCGGTGTCGACCTGCGGGCTACAGCTTCTCGGAGTGGTCGGGATCATCTCCGGCCCCGCGGTGGTGGTCGGTGCTCTGCTTGCCGGCGCCGGGATGTGGTTCGCAGCATCTCGAGTGGACCAGAGAGTCGATCGCGTCGAGCTCCCTTCGCAACCTGCAGCGGGTTGGATGACCGCAATCGCTGCCGGGGTGACCGCAGTAGCCTTTGGGATCTGGATGACCGGTGTTCAGCCGGCGCTGTCACTCGGCATGCAGGGATTCGACACTCTTTGGTACCACGGACCGTTCGCTGCCCGGATCGCGCAGACGGGCTCGTTCCTGCCTCTGCACTTCACCGATACCCAGTACCTGAACTGGTTCTATCCGGAGAACTCCGAGCTGCTCCACGCAGCCGGGATCTCGTTGTTCGGCTACGACCTGCTTTCGCCATGGGTCGGAATCGCCTGGTTGGGACTCGCCCTGGCTGCCGGATGGGCGATCGGACGTCCATACGGAGTTCAGGCACTCTCTCTGGTGGCAATCGCCTGCGTACTGGTCGGCTCGGCTCTCGTTCCGAGATCGGCGGGCACTGCGGCGACCGATATACAGCCCATCGCGCTGATGCTCTCGGCGGCGGCGATCCTGATCAACTCCGCCTCGGCATCTCGGGGCAGCCGAGGCCGTGAGGACATTCCCCTCGTCGTAGTCGCTCTCGCCGGCCTGGCGATGGGTGTCGCTCTCGGTACGAAGTTGACCATGCTGGTTCCTGCGCTCTTTCTGGGCGCAGGGATAGTCGGCTGGGCTTCGGCGGGCCGCCGGTGGAGGACGGCGATGGTCTGGGCGGCTGCGGTCCTCGTTCCGTCGGGCATCTGGTTCGTTCGGAATCTCGTCTATTCGGGCAACCCCTTCCCGTTCGTCAGCATCGGTCCGCTTGCAGCCCCGGATCGCGGGCTCGAGGGCCGCGACCCCTTCAGCGTCGCTCACTACCTGTTCGATTCCAGTACCGCGGTCGAGACGAGCTTCTTCCGTGACGGGCTCGTGGTGAATCTAGGTCACCTCTGGCCCCTGATCGCGGCCGCTGGTCTCGCCGGCATAATGATCGCGCTGGTACGCGGTACCTCGGCCGCCCGCGCCGTCGCGGTGGCCTGCCTCGCGGGCGGAGTGGCCTACGTGTTCACGCCCCTGACCGCAGCCGGCCCGGAGGGCTCTCCGATCGCTTTCGAGATCAATTTCAGGTACGTGTTGCCATCACTAGCGCCGGCTCTCGGGTTGCTGGTGTGCGATCGCATCGTTGCCGGAGACGATGATGATGCGAAACGCAGAGCCTGGTGGATGGCGGCATTCGTCCTCTTGTTCATCAGCGTCGTCCTGCCCGGGATCGGATCCGGCTCGGGCGGGAGCTGGTCCGAGCCGAGGGTCTCCGTTCCCGCCGCCCTCGCAGCGGGAGCCATCTTCTCGGCCCTTGCCTTCGGCCTGCCTCGGCTAGGTTCGAGAAAGCCGGGAACGCCGGCCGCCGCCGCTCTGTCTCTGGTGCTCGTGGTCGGGATCGCCGGTTTCTTCTCGTCCCGCGGATTCGTCGAGAACCGTTACTCCCAACGGGTGAACGACAGGGTGGTCGGGTTCACGATCTCGCAGGCAGCGCGTTGGGCTGCGGGGCGCAAGGATGCCGAGATAGGAGTTGCCGGCAGCTCTGGTGCCTTCTATCAATACCCGCTCTACGGCCGGGACCTCTCGAACTCGGTACAGGTCCTTGGGGCCGAGACCGGCGACGGCGGCTTCGAGGCCTTGAAGAAGTGCAGGCAGTGGCGCCGCGCCGTCAACGCAGGAAGCTACGGATGGCTGGTGATTACCCCGAGCTTGGACCTCAACCGACCTGCCGTGGTGGGCAAGTCCCCGGAGATCAAGTGGGTGCTCGGTGATCCGAACGCCGTCTATTCCCGGAGGAAGGGGAACGTCTGGGTGTTCAGGTTGACCGGACCCCTCGATCCGGCAGGCTGCGCTGCGCTCAAGAAGGACGGCGCTCGTGACCGCCAGCTCTGGCAGCAGGGACTCCAGAAAGGCGAACCGACGGGATGATCGGCACCGGCGCATATCTGGCGGCAAGCGGGCTGGTCCTCGCATACGTCGTGCTTACCGGCTGGGCGGCCGAGCGACTTCGCACCGCGGCGGACCTTCGTGGTGGCCCCGCGGTGTCGCTGCTTGCCTGGGTGGTCATCGCCCTGGCGATCTCGACGCTGCTCGGATTCTTCTTGGGACTCGTGGGCGCTTTCGGGCGCTGGACTCTGCTCGGAGGGGCGGCGGCAACCTGTCTCGTCGCAGAGGCGATCTGGCGAAGGTGGGGCCAAGGCCGCCGATCCGACCTGCGCCTGCCCATCGAGTTCGACCGCTGGGCGATGGTTGCCAGCGGGATCGTCCTGCTCGGCTGGCTTGGGGGGACCAAGTTCGGCTGGGACTCAGCCCTGGTGGGATTCGACACCTTGAGCTACCACATGCCGATCGCCCTGTCCTTTGCCTTCGAGGACGGTCTACGCGACTACACCTTTGTCGACGTCAGCTACCTCCATCATTTCTATCCAGCGGGTTCAGAACTCCTGCATGCGATCGGGATGTCTCTGGTCGATCGTGACCTGCTGTCGGTGTTCCTCAATCTCGGCTTCGGAATGGTCACGTTGCTCGCGGCCTGGTGTCTCGGCGATCGGTTGGGATCTGCCCGGGTCGGTCTGATGGCGGTGGTTCCGCTGATGCTCTCCGGGATCATGCTGCGTCAACAGGCCGGCACCGCCTCGAGCGATGTTCCGGCGGTCGCCATGCTGGTCGCCGCGTTTGCCCTTGCCTCGACCGGCCTCGGTGCCGATTCGCGGCCACGCTCGCCTGCCACCACGGCCTGGCTTTCGCTGGCCGGTGTCGCCGCGGGGCTCGCCATCGGCATGAAGTTGACCGTAGGCGTTCCCGCTGCCGTGTTGACCGCGTGGGTGATCTTTGCCGGCCTTCGCGATCGGTCGGCCCGCAGGGGGATGTGGATGTTCCTGGTCGGCCTCGTGGTCCTAGGACTCCCGTGGGAGCTCCGCAACCTCATCCTGGCTGGAAACCCACTCCCGTTCATCCAGGGAGTGGGGCCGATCGACCTGCCCAGTCCCGCCCGCGGATTCGAGGGCCGTGCGCCTTTCAGCGTCTCCCACTACCTGCTCAACCCCGATGGCAGTGCCGTGTTGGACTACTTCCTGCCTGGACTCCACAAGTCCCTTGGTTGGAACTGGTCCCTGGTGCTCCTGCTCGCTGCGTTCGGAGCTTTCAAGGGTTTGCTCTCGGGACCCTCTCGCAGCCGGGCCCTCGGCGCGGCTGCTGTGCTGGGGGCGTTTTCCTATCTGGTCACCCCGTTCTCGGCAGCGGGTCCAGAAGGCTTCCCGGTCGGCTTCGAGTGGAACCTCCGGTACCTCGCTCCTGCGATGGCCCTCGGCTTGATCTCGGTCGCGGGTTGGGCGGGCGGACTGGATCCCCGCAGACGACTCTCGCGCTGGTTGCCGGCTTTCCTCCTCCTGCTCGGAATCGCGACCACGACCACCTCGAGTGTCCTGTTCGTCTGGAGGACGCTCGATGCAGCCTGGATCGCAGGTGCACTCGCGCTCGTCCTGCTCGCGATCGTGATCCTGCGTCGACGACCCTCATTGCTCATCCCTGTCGTCGTCGGGGCTTTCGGACTCGGAATGTTCGTGATCGGACTGGCCGATCGTGCGAGGTATCTAGAGCGACCCACGGGTGAGACCCCCAGCTACTACCGAGGGGACCTCCACCTTCAGGCGGAAGCCTCCAGACTCGACGGGGTCGAGGTCGGCTTTACCGGGCAGTTGGCAGCCCTCGCTCAGTATCGGCTCCGTGGCGCGGACTTCGGAACAGACGCGAAGTACCTCGGTGTAAAGCAACCCAATGGTGGCTTCAGAGCCGTTCGCAGCTGCCGTGAACTCGAGCGGATCATCCGGGAGCGGGGAATCGAGATCTTGATCGCGACCCCGGATCGCAAGTCGAACTCGCCGCTTCGCTACTTGGTCTACTCGCGGGTTGCCTCCTCGCGACCGATAGCCCGTGCGAGGTTCCTCGAGAAGTACGACACCTACGGGCTGGTCAACTACTACCGGGTGTTGCCTGACCGTCGGGGCTGTTTGCCTCCTCTCGACTAGGGGTCGGCAGTTGCCGCATCAGGTCGTCTGAATTCCGCCTGAGGATCCTGTCGATCTCGGCCTCGCTCGGCAGTCGATCGTGATCGACGCTGAGCACGAACACGTTTATTCCCTGGGCGTCGTGGTATTTGAACCGAATCGCCGGGAAGTACTCGATCAAGACCTTC
>JAUMFR010000210.1:0-9069 GCA_032119755.1 Solirubrobacterales bacterium
AGAAGGCGTCGGTCAGATCCTCGCCCTCCCTCGCGTAGCCGAGAGCGGTCACGTAGTTGAGCAGCGCGTCGAACCAGACGTACATCACCTGCTCGGTGTCCCATGGGACCGGTATGCCCCAGGTGAGTTTCGGTCGAGACAGCGAGACATCGCGGAGCCCCTGCTTGATGAAGGCGAGAGCCTCGTTGCGACGGAAGTCGGGGGCGACGAAGTCCGGGTGCTCTTCGTAGAGCTTCTCGAGATCCTCCTGGAAGGCCGAGAGTCTGAAGAACCAGTTCTCCTCCTTCTCACGCACCAGTTCGGTCTTGTGGATGGAGCAGGTCTCACCGTCGTCGAGTTCGACCTCCGTCTTGAAGTCGGCGCATCGCTCGCAGTACCAACCCTCGTAGGAACCCTCGTAGACGTATCCGTTGTCGTGGACCCGCTGGACGATCTGCTGAACCCGCTCGATATGGCCGGGGTCGGTGGTGCGGATGAAGAAGTCGTTCGAGGCGCCGACCCGGTCGACCATCCTCTGGAAAGCGGGAGCGTTTCGGTCCGCCAGTTCCTGAGGGGTGATCCCCTCCGCTTCGGCAGCTGCGGCAACCGGCTCACCGTGTTCGTCGGTTCCGGTGAGGAAGAAGACATCCCGGCCTCGTTGCCTCATGTGCCTTGCCAAGGTGTCTGCTGCGATCGTCGAGTAAGCGTGCCCCAGATGCGGCGCGCCGTTGACGTAGTAGATCGGCGTGGTTACGTAGTAGTTGCCCTCGTTCATCCGGCTACTCCCTGGGCGAGCGACCGGTCAACTGCTTGTAGAGCTCGTTCGCCGGAACCCCGGTGAGCGCTGAGACCACCCCGGCGGCGGCGCGCGGACGAGCTCCAGAGCGCACCAGCCCTCTGAGCGCATCGACGGCGAAGCCGATGTCGGGGGATGTTCCGCCGGCCGAGGGACCGATCACCACGACGATCTCTCCCCTGACCTCGTCCCGGAACCGGCGCGATAACTCGCCGAGGGTCCCACGGGCGACCTCTTCGTGCAGCTTGGTCAATTCGCGACATACTGCCGCCGGTCGATCAGGTGCGAGGCTCGCGAGCGCCGCAAGCGATTCGGGCAGACGCTTCGGAGACTCGAAGGCGATGGTGGTATCCGCCGACTGCAGCACCCGCTCGAGCTCTCCGGTCCTGCGAGGCAGGAATCCCTGGAATCTCCAACGGTGGGTCGGCAGCCCGGAGGCGAGCAAGGCCACCGTGATGGAGGTAGGACCCGGCAGGACCTCGACCTCCAGCTCCCGCTCGATGCACTCGCGGATCAGCTTGAAACCCGGATCGGAGATTCCGGGCGTACCGGCATCGGAGATCAGCGCCACGTTCTCGCCGCGCTCCATCGACTGGGCGAGCTCACGTGCCCGCTCCGCTTCGTTGCCCTCGTGATAAGAGAGGAGCTTCAGACCCTCAACCTCGATCAATTCGAGCAGGCGCCCGGCTCGGCGGGTGTCCTCACATGCGATCACGTCTGCCTCGTAGAGGGCAGCGCGAACGCGCTCGGTTACGTCTCCGAGGTTTCCGATCGGCGTGGGACAGACGGTCAGCTTGCCTGGCATGCCTTCATCCTCCCGCAAATTCGCTGCTGGCAAGAGCCGCCGCACCGATCATTCCCGCATCGGGACCGAGTTCGGCCGTGACCACTCGTGTCTCGTTCATCGGCCTCAGGGCCCTGCGCCGCAGCTCGTCCCGTGCAGGGTCGAGCAGCAGATCTCCCGCGGCAGCTGCCCCGCCGCCGATCACGATCATCTCGGGATCGAAGACGTTCGCCAGGCTCGCGAAGGCAACCCCCAGATAGCGGCCCGACTCTGCGTAGACCGAGAGTGCGGTCTCGTCACCCTGTCTGGCTGCCTCGCCGACGGTCACTGCTCCCTCGTACTCTCCGGCGGCGACCGCCACTGCGATCGCGGAATCGGGTGCCTTCGCCGCCGCCTCCTCGCCGAGCTCGCCGATGGATGTCCCCGACGCATAAGCCTCGATGCATCCGGCTCCGGCGCATGCGCCGTGACACCGACGTCCGTTGGCCTCGACCACGAGGTGGCCGATCTCAGCGGCCGCGCCAACAGTGCCGCGGTATATATCGCCATCGATCACGATTCCACCGCCGATCCCGGTTCCGAGGGTCAGCATCACGGCGTTGGCCGCACCACGCGCGACCCCGAAACGATGCTCGGCGAGCATTGCGCAATTCGCATCGTTGTCCATGGTCACCGGAAGGGTTATCCGCTCCGCGACCAGTTCACCCAGCTTCACATTGGAGATGGGCAGGTTCACCGAGGTGACGACCAACCCTTGCTCGCGGTCGAGGGTGCAGGGCACCCCGAGTCCGACGCCGCAAGCGTCGGGCACCGCCTCGTGGGCGGCCTCCACTTCCTCGACTATCCCAGTGACCAACTCGTCGAGATCGATCTTCCCGGTGGGCCTGCGCGATCGGTGCAACACCTGTTGACGGTCGTCGACCGCACCGACCAGCATCTTCGTGCCGCCGATATCGACCCCGATGCCAGTCGCGGTCATCAACTCAGGCGTTCTTGGCGCGTCAGGGGCATCCGCCACTATTCATAGCCAATGCGGACCCCAGACAACGAACCGCCTTCGAAGCGTCGAGGCAAGGCCGACCCCGAACCCGAGTACACGGTCTACGGAAGGGGTGGTGGCAAGCGCAAGCAGAAGGCCCCGAAGAAGTCCGCGAAGGGCACCGGAAAGAGGGCCGGCGACGCGCCGAAGGCAGGGAAAGGGCCCGATTACTCGGTCTACAAGTCGCGCAGGAGACTCCGGAACATCGTCAAGGGCGGAGACGTCGCAAGCCTCGAGAAGTCCCGCAAGTCCAAAGGCAAGGAGGGAAGACGGACCGCTGACAAGCGCAAGGCCGAGAGGCGGGACAGAGGCCGCCGGAGGTATCTGCGCTGGGCGCTGATCGCCTTCTTCGGCTGGATCCTGGTCAGCGCGGTCTCCTTCACCGTCTCTGCGCAACTCCAGAAAGGCAAACTTCCCGAGGGAGCCAGGGACGAATTGAGCAGGAACCCCTTGCTGCTGGCGGGCACCAACGTCCTGATTCTCGGAGGCGATACTCGAGGCTCCGAGGCCGTCGCCGGAGGAAAGAGGATCGGCGCCAACGAGCCGGGGGCGATCTCCGGGGCCCCGCCGCGCTCCGACACGATCATGGTCGTCCACGCAGGCCTGGGGTCGTTCCGCAAGCTCTCGATACCCAGGGACAGCTTCGCCTCGATCCCCGGTTGCGGAGAACAGAAGATCAATGCTGCGTTCGCCTGCAACACGACCTCACCTAAAGGCAATGCCGCACTCTCGATCAAGACCGTGGAGCAGTTCCTCGGAATCGATATCGGACACGTAGTGATCGTCGACTTCGACGGGTTCGTCAAGTTCATCGATGCGTTGGGCGGAATCAAGGTCGACCTACCGAGTCGGGTGTGCGGGCGTATCGGCGGCGGCAAAGCGAATGGAGGCCAGGGCGTGAACCTGCCCGAGGGGGAGCAGACGCTGCGCGCACTGCAGGCGCTCTCGCTTGCCCGGGTCAGGGAGAATCTCTGCAACCCGTCGGAGAACGACCTCGATCGCGCAGCCCGACAGCAGCTGATCCTCAACGGAATCAAGAACCGGATTACCTCACCGTTGCGAGCGCCCTACAACTTCATCAAGGGACCGTGGATCGGCTGGGCCGCGCCTCAGGCCTTCATCAGCGATATGGGGGCTCCGGCACTCGCCCAGCTCGCGCTGGCATCCGTCTTCGCCGAGAGCAAGTCGAGCGTTCTCGAACCCTCCGCGCCCGGACCGGCGGGGAGCCTGATCATCCCCTCGGCCGAGTGTCGGGCGAAGGTGGAGAAACTCTTGGGTGGGCCACCTCCGAACACCCCGCTCTGCTCTCCCGGCTACTGAACCGGTTTCACACCAGGCCGGTTGCTGCTAGCTGGTCTTGCTCTTGCCGCTGCCGGAAGAACTCTCCTTGCCGGCCTTCTTCGAGTCCTTCTTCCCGGACTTCTCGGACTTCGGCTCGGACTTGGACGAGCCCGAATCGGAATCCTTGCCGGAACCCTGTCCGCCCTTGGAGGAACGGGCGTAGTCGGTCGTGTAGAAGCCGGATCCCTTGAAGTGGACGGCGACCGGGTTGAAGACCCGCTCAACCGACGCTCCACACTCCTCGCACTCTGTCACCGGATCGTCGCTCATCCGCTGGATCACCTCGAACTCGTGGCCCTTCTCGCAACGGTATTCGTAGATCGGCATCGATCGATTGTCTCAGACCGGCTCGGAGCCGAGCGGCACCATCGGTGCGAAGCCGCCCTCGGCAGTCAGCAGCAGCGCGCCTCTGGCGGAGGCGACCGGAGCGCCCGCGGCTTCTGCCGCCGCCTCCTCTACCCCGGGCCACAGTCGCGCTTCGATGGCTGCGCGCAGGGGGCCGGACGGCGTGATCCTCATCCCTCCACCCGCCATCAACGCACGGTCGGCAGACTCGGCGCGGTCGCGAGAAAACCCCACGGCGACCAGCACGAACTCATTTCCGTCCTGCAACCGCCAGAGGAACCCCAACGGACCGATCAGGGTGGCTGCCTCGCTGCAGGCCTGTTCGGCCTCCTCTTGGCGATCGAAGGCGTGTACCACGAGCGCCATCTCCATCGGCCCCTCTCCCGTGGCGGCTCCGACCGCCGCAAGGAAGCCTGGGTCGAGATCGAGCATCAGGGGCAAGATGAGACGATCCGCGCCTTCCTCTCCGCGCGGAAGCCGCTTCGGGTCAGCGAGCGAGAAGAGTTGACCGCTGGCGATGGTCACGAGTGCCGGCATCACCCACCGATCGGAACCGTCGAAAGCGATTCCGAACTCCCAGGCCCTGTCGTGGCGCCCGAAGACCAGATCGAGGGTCACGTTCTCCAGTGACTGGCCGTCATCGGCCGTCTCCCACTCCCATCCCCTGCGAAAGCCCAGGTCCTCGTCGCCGAAACACCCGGCCAGATCGGCGATTCCGTCCACATCGGCCAAGCCTTCGACGAGAACGACCGGGCTCCCTGCGAGATCGATCGAGTCGACAGCCCTCAACGGCCCGGTGTCGTCGCTGCGATTGTCTCTAGGCTGCTTCGTCATATGGGGGACTCCAAAGAACTGACGCTGGACGAAATAGTCGCGCTCTGCAAGCGGCGCGGCTTCATCTTCCAGTCATCCGAGATCTACGGTGGACTCGGCTCCACTTACGACTACGGACACTACGGCGTACTGCTCAAGAACAACGTCAAGGCCGAATGGTGGCGAGCGGTCGTCCAGGAACGTGACGACATGGTCGCACTCGACGCAGCGATCCTTATGCACCCCCGGACCTGGGAGGCCTCAGGCCATCTGGAGGGGTTCACCGATCCACTGGTGCAGTGTCTCGGCGACTGCAAGCGCCGATGGCGTGAAGATCACGTTCGGGAAGAGCAACTGGGTGCCGAAGATGCGGAAGGAGAGATCGTCTGTCCGAACTGCAGCGGAGAGCTATCCGACCCAATGCAGTTCAACCTCATGTTCAAGACCCACATGGGCCCGGTTGCCGAGTCCGGATCCGAGGTCTACCTGCGACCCGAGACCGCGCAGGGGATCTTCGTCAACTTCAAGAACGTCCTCCAGTTCGCACGCAAGAAACCTCCGTTCGGGATCGCGCAGATCGGCAAGTCCTTCCGCAACGAGATCACTCCGGGAAACTTCATCTTCCGGACCAGGGAGTTCGAGCAGATGGAGATCGAATTCTTCGTGCCGCCCGCCGAAGCACCCGAATGGCATCAGAAGTGGATGGAGGACCGCATGTCCTGGTACACCGACCTCGGCATCAGACCGGACAACCTGAGGTTGCGGGAGCATGGCTCGGACGAGCTCTCGCACTACTCGAGCGCCACCTCCGACATCGAATACCTGTTCCCGATGGGCTGGTCGGAGTTGGAGGGCGTTGCGAATCGCGGCGACTACGACCTGACCAAGCACGCCGAGTTTTCGGGCGAGAAGCTCGAGTACTTCGACCAACAAAGCGGCGACCGCTACGTCCCGTACGTGATCGAGCCCTCTGCCGGAGCCGATCGCGCCACCCTTGCCTTCCTGGTAGACGCGTACGATGTGGAGGAGGTCGAGGGGCGCGAGCGGACCGTGCTGCGCATCCACCCGAGGCTCGCCCCCGTGAAGGTGGCCGTGTTGCCTCTGGTTTCGAAGGAGGGAATGCCTGAGCGTGCCCGGGAGATCCATCAACAGGTCCGACAGATCGTGCCCGCCGAGTTCGACGAGGGCGGTTCGATCGGTAAGCGCTACCGACGTCAAGACGAGATCGGGACCCCCTACTGCCTGACTATCGACGGCCAGACGATCGAAGACGGAACGGTGACCCTCCGTGACCGTGACACTCTCGAGCAGACCCGGATCCCGGCCGACGAGGTCGTTTCCGAGATCGAGCGGCGCCTCGGCGAGCCGTGGTCCCCGCCGGCCAGGTCCTGATCAGCCCTGCGTCTGCCGAGATTCCGACCAGCGCTCGCCTCGGCTGAGACGCTCACCACCGAGCCATACGAAGTCCATCGCCGCATCGAGCACCAACTCTCGCGGCACTCCGGGGTTGCGATCCCACCAATCCGAAAGCGCACGCATCGCGCCGAGCGTCTGCTGGGCCTGCATCGCGGCGAACCGCTGATGCTCGGGCTGATCTGGCCGCACCATCAGTACCTCCTCTTCGACGATGGCGGCGATCGCACCGACGATGCGATCTCTCAACGACTCCTGAGCTCTGACCACCGCGGCATCCGGGACCACGCCGAAGATGATCCGCCAGGAACCCCGACGGTCCTCGGCGAAGGCGAGGAATGCCTCGATCCCCGCCCGTACCCGCTCCTCGGCCGACTCGGAGGTGTGGACAGCGGTCTCGATCGCCTCGAGCAGCTCGCTTCCGTGGAGTTCGAGGATCGCCTCGTAGAGTTCGACCTTGGAGTCGAAATGCTCGTAGAGGAGGGCCTTGGACACGCCCGCCCGAGTGGCGATCGACTTCAGCGAGACATCCCTGTACCCGGCTTCGGAGAAAGCAAGTCGTGCCGCCTCGAGGATCTGCTCACGGCGGTCCGAGGCCGGCATTCGGCTCTTGGGCTGCTTCTTCTCTCGTATTTCGCTTTCCATGGTGCCAACTGCTACTCTAACTGACCCAGCAGTCAGTTATGATCTTTCCGTAACCGCAACAGCCAATCCGAGAACGCAAGAGGGAGGGTGAGTCGAGTGGAGCCGACAGCAACAGCACCAGCAAGGACCGAGGCGAAGACCACCGACGACGTGTCGGCCCGCAAGGGGAGCCAGATCTCTTACCAGGATCTCTACCGCCGTTGGGAACAGAACAACTGGTCGGCGATGGATCTCGACTTCTCGAAGGATCTCGACGGCTGGAACTCGCTGACCGAGATGCAGCGCACAGCGGGATTGCGGACCTACTCGATGTTCTTCTACGGCGAGGACGCCGTCACCGACGGCCTCTCCCCCTACATCGATGCCGCGCCCAGAGAGGAGCAGAAGTACTTCCTCGCCACCCAGCAGGTCGACGAAGCCCGCCATGCCATCTTCTTCGATCGTTTCTTCGACGAGGTGCTGGGGGCGGGCGACTCGATCTCCGCTCGACTCGCATTCACCGAATCCCAGTTCAACTGGGGCTATCGCGGGGTGTTCGAGCGGCTCGAGTTGATGTGCGATCAGTTGCGGCGTGATCAGTCGCTGCCGAAGTTCGCCCAGGCGATCACGCTCTACCACATGATCATCGAGGGAACGCTTGCCCAGCCGGGCCAGCACTTCATCGAGGATTACTTCGTCAAGAGCGGCACCATGCCGGGATTCAGCGAAGGGATGGCGCACGTTGCCAGAGACGAGCAGCGGCACATCGGCTTCGGGGTCAAGGTCCTCTCAGAGCTCTTCGCCGAGTCCGAGGAGTGCAAGGCGGCCGTTGCCGATCTGCTCAAGGAGGTGATGAAGTACGTCGCAGACGTCTTCGTCCCGCCGGGCTGGAACGACGAGTACAACACCTGTTACGGCTTCACGCTCCAGGAGATCATGGCTTGGGGAATGCGCTCGATGGACATGAAGTGGAAGGCGGCCGGATTTCCGGTCGATGAGATGCCTCCCGGTACCTACCCGGTCGACACAGGCCTCTCCTACGAGGAACGTGCAGCCAGACAGATCATCATGCTGAAGGCCGGCGTGATCGGTGCTCCCGACCCGAACCCCCGTTTCTCGCCCGAGGTCCAGCGCGAATTCTTCGCCATGTTGGCTTCGAGCGCTCACACGGATACGGTCGACTCGCCGATGACCATTCAGTGGAAGTTCTCGGACGCCGAACCCTGGTACCTCAGCGTAGACAACGGGTCCACTGCCGCAACCCAAGGCCTCGCCACCAAGCCGGAGCTGACCATCGAGTCGAGCTGGAGCGACTGGATCCAGGTCTCGATGCACGGAGCCGACATGCGCAAGGCGATGCTGACTCGCAAGGTCAAGACCCACGGATCGCTGCGGCAGTTGAAGCGCCTGAGCCAGGTCTTCCCCAAGCCCAAGCCGGTTCTCGCCGCTTAGCCGGATTTCGATACGAAGACCATCTGAGTGCATAGACTCACAGTCGGTGTCGGGAGGAACTTCGATCAGCCGCAGGGGCTGGGCCGCACTCGTCTCGGGTGCCGCAGCCGCCGCATGTCTGGCTCTCGGCGCCGGGAACGCCTCGGCTAACGCCGTCGGACTGACGGGCGACATCGCCTCAACCGAGACGGGCACCTCCAGCGCAACCCTCTGGGTCAAGGCCGCAACCGCCGGCCCTGTGATGGTCCAGGCACGAAAGACCGGCAGCGGAGACTTCCTCTCCTGCGTCCTGACCAAAGCGGGTGTGAAGGCTGCAACGAAACAGCGCAAGGAGGTGGAGTGGATCGCGCTCGCCAATGCGTCCTCGGCGAGCGACTTGACCGCTCAGGCGAAGGTCACCGGTCTGCCCGAACCTGCCATCAACTACAGCTATCGATTCTGTGGCAGCAACGGCTGGACGAGCGACACCGGGTACTTCAACAC
>JAUMFR010000211.1:0-25949 GCA_032119755.1 Solirubrobacterales bacterium
ATCTCTCGCCGCCACAAGTCGGGGTTCTCCTCGAGCCACCGACGGCTCTGCAGCGAGGAGTAGTAGGTCACGGGCGTCAGGCTCAGCCTGACCTTGCCGAGGTCGCCGGCAGGGACGACGATCCGGTCCAGCAGGCGATTGACTGCGAACAAGAGCCGCTTGACCAGACCAGACAGCCCGGAGCTCGACGTGCCCCTCACCGCGGTCTTCCTCCCGCGATCGTTTGGACCGGTGGTAGTCACGACGAGCCGACTGCGACCAGCGACTTGGTCAATGGGCCGATCCGCTCGCGCAGGATCTTCGCGCGCGGGAACAGGTCGGAGAGATCTTTCGAACTGAGCAGGGTGATCTCGTCGTAGGGTTCGTTTCGTACCGCCAGTGGCCAGATCTTGCGCTGTGTCGTGTTCGGGAGGAACTGATAACCCGGCAGGAGGACGTGCGGCTCGATCGGGAACCACCGGTTGGGAGTCTGGACGAAGAAACGCCTTGCAACTCGCTGGATCTCTCTCGCGAACCTCTGCCAGTCGGAGGGCGAAAGGTGCTCGATCACCGAGTTCGAGAAGGCCAGGTCGAACTCCCCGTCGGCAAACGGAAGATCCAGGGCGTCCGCCTGCCGATAGGTGCGATTCGGACCGTCGTATCCCGGGAGCGAAACATCACGGTCGATCCCGACCACCTCGATCTCCCCGGGGAGATCGTTCAACCAGCCGGCCTTGCCGCAGCCGATATCGACGATTCGCTCCCCCGACCGCGGCTGCATCTGCTCGACGAAGAGATCGAGACGCCTACTCCGAGCCCGTGCCGAGAGTGCCGAAGCCGCCCGTGCCCTGATACCCGGACGATCGTAGGTGCGGGGCGGACTCAATCCACTTCCAAGCACTCACCGCGCCGGTACCACTCGACCAGTGGCTGCCGCTGGATCGCGAATTCGCCTCCGATCCTCCTGCGCCAGTCTTTGGCGATTCGACGGACACCAAACAAGTGGATGTCGTCGAGAACGAAGGCACAGCGCTCGGCGAGACGCGGCTGGAGGTACGGCAGCGCCCCCCATCTCGACCATGCGGCCTCAGCCGGGCCGTCGACGATTGCCAGCTCTACTGATCGGTCAGGAACCGCTATGCCAGCCATGTCGTACCAGCGCAACGGTGCGGGCGGAGGAGTCTCGCCGAGATAGTCGACGAGCGGCGCGTGGACGAGTTCGAGCCTCGCCGGCCCCGGATCTCCGACCATTCGCTCGACCGTCTCCAGCCAATCGGCATTCTGGTCGATCGAGCGAATCTGCAGGGGGAGATCGAGATTGCGGGCCAACGCGGTCAGGAGCACCGTCAACACCCCAGAGCCGAATTCGAGGATCTCGTACCTGCGATTGATCACCACCTCGTTGCAGACCTGGCGAGCGAGATCGGGGGTTACCGAGTACATGTTCCAGGGCAGATATCGATCACCGATCAGCGGTTGCAGTGCGGCCATCGAGTAGGCGGCGCCTGAGCGGCCGATGCGCCACTCCCGGAGCGAGTGTCGAACCGAGCGCGGCAAGGTGGTCAGGTTGCTCAGTGCTTGTGAGGCCTTCATCGGCGGGGAGGTCGAGGTCTGATGACTAGGTAGTCTCGCAAAGGTCTCTCTGATCTGGCCAATGAGCACCGAGTTCGAAATCGAACGAGCGGGGCCAATACTGGACCAGACCGTCTACCGGGTAGACGGTCGTTTCACCGAACCAGAGATCGTCTTTCCAATGGAAGAGGTCGACCCGAAGTGAGTCGAGGCCAGTCACGGCTGCAACCTCCTCTACGGCCTCTCGGAACCCGTCGATCTTCGCGACGGGTCTGCTCAATGCGATCGGCCGCTCCTTGCGGCTCACCGGCAGCAAGTTGAATTCGGGGTCGTAGAAGGAACACTCGCCGTACGGGTACTCAGTAACCCGCCAGGTGACCAATATCGCCCGTAGCTCGCCCCCGATCACGAACCCCCGAAAGTCGAGCTGTCCCAACTCTTCGCCGATGAACTCCTCGACGAGGAAACAGCGCTCTGCCTGGGAATAAGCCCAGGGCCACCGCCATGCCGTCGCGGGATCGGATGGGCCGTCCAGCCAACCTGAGGTGGTCGAGAACAGCTCCTCGGCTTGTTGAAGGGTCAGGCTGCCGCCTCCCTCGAATACCGACCCACAGGAGTTGTTCGGCTTGAGCACCCATCGCTCTGGCAAGTCGATCTGAGCGAGCTCGCGAAAGTCCGAACCGACCCAGAAGGTCTCTGGCACGCGAACCAGTTGGCAGGTGTCCTCGACCATCTGCTTGGCCAGGAGCTTGTCGGTACACCGCACCAACTCGGGTCTGCGGTCGTGGAGGATCTGCCAGAGGATCTTCTCGTTCTGCGTACGAGGTGGCGAGAGTCTCGGCCACCGCCTGTGACCGTTGAGAAACCGAAGCTTCCAGGCGAGTTCGTTTGGAAGCCGTCGGCCCACGGCATGCGAGAGTCTGCGCAGGTTCGGGTTCACTGCCGCGACACCTCTTCCAGAGGGGGAAGGGTCCAGAAATCGCCCCACGCCCGATCGAAGCGGTGGGGAATCAAACGAGTCAAGCCCGAGCCGGAGTACAACGTCAACTCACCGAACCAGATCTCACCATCGGCTTCGTAGAGATCCACTCGGCCGAAATCGAGATCTCCGGAAATCGCTTCGGCGGCCTCGAAGAGCTTCGCCTTCATCTCAGGCAGCTCGACCTCGCCGATCTCCTGTTTGTTGTCTCTCACCGGAAGCATCTTCCAGTCCCGGTCGAGATAAGCGCGATGAGGGTCCTCGAATCGATCGCTGACGATGAGAACCAGCTCCACCCTGCCGTCGAAGACGAAGAACTTCAGGTCGTCAGGTGATTCGGGGCCGGATCCGATGAACTCCTCGACTAACAGGCAGTGCTCGGCCGCAGCCTCGCACCAGTACTGACGGATACCCGCTCTCGCGTTTGGTTGATAAGGGGTGTCAACCCAACCCTCCGTCTGAATTCTCAGCATCTCGGCCTTTTGACGGTCCACCCGACCGCCGCCCATGACGACCCGATGGGTCGAGTTGTTGGGCTTGAGTACCCACCGTTCCGGCAGATCGAGGTCGATCAGTTCGTGGACGTCCCTGCCCTTCCAGACCGTTTCGGGAATCCGTATCCAGGGACATCGCTCGACTGCCATCGTCTTGGACGCATGTTTGTCGGCAGCGGTGACGAAGATCGGTCGGCGGTCGTAGAGGGTCCGCCAGATCACCTTCTCGTTGAAATCCTTCGGCTCACGGAGGTTCGGCCAGCGGCGATGGTGACGCAGGTAGCGAAGCTGCCAGACCAACTTCTCGGGAAGGTGCTTGCCGATCTGGCGCTCGAGTGGGATGAAGGGATCCTTCACAGCTCAGCCGACCGCCAGTTCCACGGCGCTCTCGACATCCTCCACCCAGACCTCCGGGCCGAAAAGCTCGACCCGCTTCCGGCCCGCGTCAGCAAGCCGCTCCCGGAGGCCCTGATCCGAGGCAAGCCGCTCCATGGCTGTCGCGAGAGCGCTGGGATCGCGCTCCGGGACGACCAGGGCAGTTTCTCCATCGACCGCGAGACCTCCCGAGACGGCTCCCACCGAATCGCTGGCTATCACGGTGACCTGCTGACACATCGCTTCGGCGACGACTATTCCCCACGGTTCCTTGAAGGTTCGGGTCGTTATCGAGGGCACCACCAACACATCGCTCTCCGAGTAGATATTGCGCATCGCGTTGCGGTCGACACCGTCCTCGATCGTGACGCCAGCCGGGAGAGCACCTCTGGGCCGCCATGCGCCGCCGCCGACCATGCGCAAAGTTGCTCCTGTGCGAGCGAGACCGCTGCTCTCCCATGCATCGAGCAGCACCCCGGGGCCCTTCTCGGGGTCGCGTCGACCCGTGAAGAGGAACCGCAAGCCTCCCTCGTGACGAGAAGGAGCTTGAGCTTTCCAGAAGTCGAGATCGACCCAGTCGACGGAGTCGACGACCCTTCTGGCGCCGAGAGAGTGCGCGAGGCGCGTCTGCGCAGCGCCATAGGTGATCACCGAGTCGGACCAACGGAGGGCCTGACGGAGGATTCGCCTGCCGATCCGCCAGCGCAGAGTCCTGGGGATCTCCTGCAGGCCCAGCCATACGATCAGCGGGACCCCCTTCCGGTGGGCGGTCAGGGTCGCCAGAGAGAAGGACGCCGGCTCTTGGGTCTCGATCATCACCGCGCGATACCTGCCTGAACCGATCAGGGCCGTGATCTCGCGGAGTCCGGCTCTGCGCTGGGGAATCGAGTCGGGAAGTGGGACCAGACCGCCGCCATGCGGAACGTCGTTGGCGAGATCGACGACCTCGATCGGCATCGCCTCGGCGAGGCGGGTGAAGCCCGCAACCCGATTGGGCAGCATCTGCCCGAGCAGTACCAGTAGAGGCTTCTCGGGTGCGTTCATCTGAGGAATGCTAGGTAGCGCCGTGATCAGAGGGCAGGACCCAGTGAGATCCCAACTCGAGATCGGCTGACCGCGGTCGGGTGGGCATCAGGCCTGCAGAGGGGTAAGCGGTCAACTCCCCGAAGATCGCTCCACGTGGAGAGTCGTAGAAGTCGATGCGGATGAAGTCGAACAGAGCCCCCACCTCGGATGCGCAGGACATCATCGAGCGGAAGCTGAGCGGCTTCTCGATCGCCCCCTCTTTCACCGGATAGAGCGACCGCCCCTGAGAGAGGCGCTGCCACGAGGGGCTGAGCGCGGTGATGCTGGCAGCGCCGAAGAAGTCCTCGATCACGCTGATCTGCCGAACCTCTCCCCCGAACACCCTGAACTTGTAATCGGTCGGGGGCAGCTCGCCGTCGCCGACGAACTCCTCCACCAGGAAACTCTTCTCGGCCTGCGTGTACCCCCACTCGACCCGATGGCCCGGACGCCCCTGGAACGGATACTCCAGCCAGTCGGCCGTCTCTCGCGCCAACTCCCCCGCTCGCGCAGCACTGACGGCACCCTCTCCGAAGCGAACTCGCCCGTATCCATTGTTCGGCTTCAGGACCCACCTCCCCTTCAGGTCGACCTCGGCCAACTCCCGCAGGTCATCTCCCTTCCAGAACACCTCGGGGATCAGTACATCAGGGCATCTCTCTGCAACGAGGCGCTTCGACGCGAGTTTGTCGCAGGCAACACCGATGAGGGGCCGACGATCTTCGGTGATCCGCCAGATCACCTTCTCGTTGAAAGTGAGCGGTGGATTCGAACGGGGCCACCGGTGATGAGCGCTGAGGAAACGAATCCGCCAGGCGGTTCGAACCGGAAGCAGCCTTAGTACGAGTTCGAGCAGGCGCTTGCGGAGCGTGATCACCGGAGTCCTGGGCTCCAGGCCTTCCATCCAGGCCGAGTCTCGACTCACTTCCGATCCGCCCGCGACCACCTCATACCTCGGGCAGATGCCAGAGGTCACCCAATCTGCGATCTGCCGCGCGTGGCGAGATCCGGAGCATCGCCGATCCTGCGTAAGCACCGAACTCCCCGAACCAGAGTTCCCCCTGTTCAGCGAAGAAATCCACCCGCAGGTAGTCGAAGTCATCGGCAAGCCGAACGGCTTCCTCGAGGATCCGATCGGCGAGCTCTGGCGGGTCGATCGCCTCGGGTCCCTCTTGATGCGAATCCCACATCTCCAGCGGCTTCCATTGCGAATCTAGGTATCCGCCGGATGGACTGCCGAAACGATCGGAGAGCAACCGGATATGAGAGGGTTTCCCGCCGAAAACGTGCACCTTGATCTCGTTGGCGGGACGAAGCTCCTCACTTATGAACTCCTCGACGAAGAAACAGGCTTCAGCTTCACGGTACCCCCACTTCCTCCGCCAGCTCGCCTTCGGTTCGAAGGGCCCGTTGCCCAGCCAGCCCTCCGTTGCACCGGCCAGATCCTCTGCCTGCTCCTGCGAAAGGCGGCCGTGACCGATGTGCACCAGCCCGGTCGAGTTGTTGGGCTTCAGGACCCAGTGATCCGGCAATTCGACCGAAGCCAGTTCACGGATATCCGTGCCCTTCCACAGGACCTCGGGAATCCGTATATCCGGAGACAGGGCACGCACCAGTTCCTTCGAGGCGAGTTTGTCGCACCGGATCGCCAACTCGGGGCGGCGGTCGTTGAGGATGCGCCAGAGCATCTTCTCGTTCAGCGTCCTCGGCTTTCCGACACGAGGCCAATAGAGATTCGCGCGCAGGAATGCGAGGCGCCAGGAGATCTGGGCACGCAGATTGCGCAGGAGCCAGAGGAAGAGCCGAAGCCTGAGGCGCTGCGGCTGGATCTCCGCCTCTCCCCCGAAAGGCCTGGTCAGGGTCCGCCCGGATTCCGCGTCGGTCGCCATCGGCCCTGAATGATTACCGACTGGGCCCTGCTGATGGCCCGCGGCGGAACGAATCGAAGTCGAGGGTGTCGAGCCCGACCGGGGCGGTGCCCCGATCGGTCAGCTACTCGGATCCGGGACGATCCGGATGTAAGGCTTGGGCTCCTCCCACTCGCCGAAGATCTCCTTGGCCTGATCGTTGTCGACCGAGCCGGCGATGACTACGTCCTCACCCTTCTTCCAGTTCGCGGGTGTGGCGACCTTGTGATCAGCTGTGAGTTGGAGCGAATCGATCACTCTCAAGACCTCGTCGAAGTTCCTGCCGGTGGTCATCGGGTAGACGAGGATGAGTTTGATCTTCTTGTCCGGACCGATCACGAAGACATTACGGACGGTCTGGTTGTCGACCGGAGTCCGGTCGGCCGCATCACCTTCCACCTCGGCCGGGAGCATTCCGTAGGCCTTCGAGATCGCGAAGTCGGCATCGGAGATCAGCGGATAGTTGGGGGCCGTGCCCTGGGTTTCCTCGATGTCCTTGGACCACTCCTCGTGCTTGTCGAGCGGATCTACCGAGAGGCCGACGATCTTCACGTTGCGCTCGTCGAACTGGGGCTTGGCGCTGGCCATGTAGCCGAGTTCGGTGGTGCAGATCGGGGTGAAGTCCTTCGGGTGAGAGAAGAGCACCGCCCACGAGTCACCGATCCAGTCGTGGAAGTTGATCTTTCCCTCTGTGGTCTCTGCCTCGAAATCCGGGGCGGTCTCGCCTAGCTGCAAGGTCATCTGAATCTCCTTTAGTCGATCTGGATTAAGGGTTATAGCGAACCTGAGCCGAATTGGCCAACGCCCGAGAGGAGGCGGGCCTGAGATCAGAGCCCGGGACCGGATTTGAACCGGTGACCCCTTCCTTACCATGGAAGTGCTCTACCAACTGAGCTACCCGGGCGAAGAGTGGAGCGTAGCGACTAGAGGCTCCTCGCCCAAGCGACCTGCTCCCTGAGTCCCTCCTCCAAGTCGACCTTCGGCTTCCAGCCAAGAAGTGCCTCGGCTTTGGAGATATCGGCGATGGTCGCGGTGGGATCGGCCGGATGAGCATCACGTCGATCGACCGCCACCTCGTGACCGGTGATGCCGGAGATCAGATCGATCAGTTCGCTCACCGCATGTGAATCCGGCGAGCCGATATTCAGCACCGTTCCCGGGGCGAGACCGCTTTCGAGCGCGGCGACGATGGAGGCGACCGCATCGCCCACGTGCACCCAGGCGCGACGCTGGCTGCCGTCACCGAGGAGTAGCAGTGGAGGACCTCCGGTCGCCGCCTCGATGGCCCGGGCACAAAGCATGTCCGGCCTCTGCCGCGATCCATAGACGGTGAAGAACCTCAGGCAGGCGACAGGGACGCCTCCCGAGGCAGCGTCGTCTGCCACCTGCTCCATCTCGGCCTTGCTCTGCCCGTAGGGCGCTATCGGCTCACGCGGATCGAGCTCGGTCGAGGGAGAGCCATCCTCACGAGCACCGCCGTAGACGGCGGAGCTCGATGCGAGAAGGATCGATCCGACTCCAGCGCCGTGTGCGGCCACGATCAGTCGCCGCGGAAGATCGACGTTCAGCCGCTCGTACTCAGGCAGATCGGACTCGCCTCCTCGCGCATCCGTGAACGCCGCCAAGTGGACCAGGGCGTCGGCGCCCTCGAGCAGATCGACCAGATCGAGCTCGGTGAGGTCACCCTCCACCAAGTCGAAGGCAGCGCTCTCCCTGGCAGAGGAGAGATTCCTCTCCTTTGCCTCTCTCGGGTAGTTGGAGCTGAACGAATCCACTCCAACTACCTCGTCGCCTCGCGCCAGTAGAGAATCGACCAACTGCGAGCCGATGAACCCCGCCGCCCCGGTCACCACGACCCGCACGGCTCAGGAACCAGCCGGGAAGAGGTCCAGCCGCTGCCCGTTCATCGAGGCGGCCGCCTCTGAGCAGAGATAGGCGATCGAATCCGCGATCTCTTCGGTCGAGGTAAAGGTCGAGAAGTCCCTGTCGGGCTCGTCGGCCCGCATCTGCGCGGTGACTATCGCGTTCACCACCAGCACATTCGCCGTCGCTCCGGTGCCTGCAAAGGAGTCCGCAAGAGCGATGGTCCAGGCTTCTGCCGCTGCCTTCGCCGAGGCATAGGCGGCGCTGGGCTGGTTCGGTCGGCGCGCAACTGAAGAAGAAATCAGGACGAAGCGGCCGTGGCCCGAAGAGACGAGATCCGAGTGGAAGGCCCTGGATGTGTTCTGAACGGTCCTGACGAGCAGATCGTGCAAGAACTCGTAGTCGGCGAGATCGAAGCTGTCGATCGGCTCGCCGCCTCGCCATCCGCCGACCAGGTGGATCAACCCGTCGCAGCGCCCGAACTGACCGCTGACAGCCTGCTGCCAGGCAGAGGCCGCAGCCGGATCGAGCAGATCCACCTCGTAGGGCTGCAGGCGGTCCTCGCCAAGCCCGAATGATTCCGCCACCCCACGTGCGCTTTCGAGGCTCCTGTCGGCAAGCGACAGCGATGCCCCGGCAGATACGAGGCGCTGACAAACCACCGGCCCCAAACCGCCAGCTGCACCTGCAATTGCGTAGACCTTTCCCTCGAGCGACTGCTCTCCCATTGCTGGAAAGATAGGGTGCATGAGCGACCACCTCCTTCTCAGTTGCCCGGATCGACCCGGAATCGTCGCCGCGGTCACCGGATTCCTTGCCGAGCGCGACTTCAACATCACCGCGCTCGACCAGTTTTCAGAGTCAGGCGAGTTAGTGATGCGGGTCGCATTCGACCACGAAGGCCCCCACGATGACATCGCAGATGCTTTTGCCGAGGAGGTGGGAAAGCCACTCGAAGCAAAATGGCGGATCGAGCACGCGGATCGCATGCGCAAAGTGGTGCTGATGGCTTCGCGTGAGGACCACTGCCTCCACGACATCCTCTCCCGCGCATCCCGCGGGGAGATCCTCGCCGAGGTGACTGCGGTCATCTCCAACCACCGGGATGCCGAATCGCTTGCGCAAAGTCACGAAGTTCCCTTTCACCACCTGCCGGTAGACGAGGAGACGAAGACCTCCGCCGAAGAGTCCGCTCTCCAAATCATGCGCGCCGATCCACCCGAGTTGGTGATCCTCGCCCGCTACATGCAGATCCTCTCGCCCGAGTTCCTCGCGGGCGCAGAAGAGATAGGGGCATCGGTGATCAACATCCACCATAGCTTCCTGCCCGCCTTTGCCGGTGGAGAACCGTACCGGCGCGCATATGAGCGCGGAGTGAAGATGATCGGAGCGACCGCGCACTACGTGACCGAAGAGCTCGACGCCGGACCGATAATCGACCAGGGCACCGCGGCGGTCACTCACCGGGACACGGTCGAGGATCTGGTTGCGGTCGGCCGCGACCTAGAGCGAGTGGTGCTTGCGCGGGCGGTAGGAGCCCACCTCGACGACCGCGTATTCACGATCGGCGGCAGGACGATCGTCTTCTGAAACGGGACCGCATGGGGGAGGAAGGATTCGAACCTTCGTAGGCAGAGCCAACGGGTTTACAGCCCGTCCCCTTTAACCACTCGGGCACTCCCCCGGGGAAGGGAGGATTCTAGGTAGGTCTGCGGTTCGGCGCAAAGAGACTCAGGTCACCGCCACCCGTGCGATCGTGCTGATCGACTGGTAGTAGAGATCGCGATCGAACCCGGGTGCGGGAAAGAGAAACGCCTGCGAGGGAGAAGGTACCGCGGCCCGGGCCTTCTCCTCACCGGTGTCGAGGTCGAGCACCACGACTTGGTCGGATCCGAGGAAGCCAGAGTTACGGCGAACGAACGAGGACTTTCCCAGGAGATCGATCGAGGGTCTGAGAGCGCGCCGGAAAGGCTTACGCCTGAGGAACGCAAGATCCCGGAAGTCCTGCACCACCAACTCGCGCGTGTCGGGGAAGAGGATCAGGTGGCCAGCGTGCGCCAGGTCGTCACGGCGCCAGAGCGGCAGCAACTCGTCGCCTTCCAACTTCCAGCCGCCGACGACGGCGTTGCCGGCGTCGTAGGCAACGACCAACTCCTCCACAGGGTCGTAGGCCGGCGGGTTCGACTCGGTGCCATAGGGCAGGCCGCTGATCTCGAGCGACCTGGTCGAACCGTCATCGAGCCGCGACCACCACAACCTGACCGGGTCTGCGCGATCGCCCGATCCGAGCATCGAACGGTCGACGTGGTTCTGGCCCTGATCCATCCAGAAGACGTGCTCAGGGGTGATCACCGGATCCCAGCCGAACGAACGCTCGGGTTCCGGCCCGTAGGAGGGTCGCCATTCGTCGTCGAGAGTGAGGGTTCCCGCGTCGCGATCGAAGACGATCCGGAAGACCTTGGTGGTGCCGATCGCTGTCACCGTCTTGCCATCACCCGCGAGGCGCGCAATCGACGGCTCGGGAAGGGGCAGCGAGGGTGCGAGCGACTCGAGGGTTTCGGGATCGAGCACCTCGACTGTCGAGGGGGCGAGTCCTGCAGGTGCGTCGCAGTCCTTGGTGATCAATTCGCCGGAGTCGAGCAGGACGAAGGAGTTGTAGGGACGGTCCACCGGAAGTTCCCGGCGGGCCTTGACGGTCAGCCCCGGATCCAGGCGATAGGCCCATCGACCCAGCACCGCGTACAGATCGCCGTTGGCATGAGCAGCCACCCCGCCCGGCCAGTAGCGACCACACTCGAGATCACCGGTGGTAGCCGTGACCTCCAGCGTCTCGGGATCGAGTCGCTCGACCCAGCCCTTGGCTGGTCCCTGCTGCGGCCCACCCCAGGGCATCTCGCGGCGCAGCGCGAACAACTCCCCGTGATCTCGTCGCACCAGCGAATCGGTGGCGAAAGCATCCTTGACCGCAATCGTCTCCAACCTCTCCCCCGGCTCGAGATCGAGACCACTGATCCCCTCGGCGACGCACCAGCGGCGCGGCCCACCGTCCTCGCAGGTCCAGGGTTGGGGCCAGTAGGCACCAGGTTGGCTCACGCGGAGAGGCTAACCGGGCGAGCGGAAGCAGGAGGTGCCGGCACAGGTCTTCAATTCCTCTGCCTTGTCCCGGAGGTCATCGATGATCTGCTGGATCGGAAAGTCGCTCGACTCGATCAGGTTCTCCAGCTCGTACGGGTCGTTCAGCAGGTCGTAGAACTCCTCTTCTTCGGAGCGGCCCTTGGTCGCGTTGGCCACCCACTTGACGTACTTGTAGCGCTCGGTTCGCACCCCGTAATAAGGCGTATCCCATTCGTAGGGAAAGCCCGGCAACACGAAGAGGTCTCTCGTGGCCTCGATCGGCACGTACTCGCGAACCGACACTCCGGTCTTTGCAACCGGGATCAGGGAGGTGCCGTCCTGGACGCGACCGGGCGAAGGGTTGACCTTGGTCGCCTGCAATACGGTCGAGGTCAGGTCGGTGTTCGCGACCAGCGCATCCACGGTCTTGTTCTTCGGGATGCCCGGTCCGCGGATGATCAAGGGCACCCTGATCGACTCCTCATACGGAACGAACTTGTCGCCGACGATCCTGTGCTCGCCCATCATCCAGCCGTTGTCAGAGGTGAAGATGATCATCGTGTTGTTCAGCTTGCCCGCGTTCTTGAGGGCATCGACGATCCGCTTGACGCCGTCATCCACCGCCTTGAGGGATCCGTAACGGCCCCGGTAGTAGTTGTCGAGCATGGTGAGGCTGGGATGGCCGAAGGTTCCGTTCACAGGGATGTCACCCAGCCGCGAGGTGAACTTGCTCTGGAAGAAGTCCGGCTTGTCGGAGATGTCGGCCTCGTCGAAGCTCGGAGAGGTGCGCGGCGCGGACTTGCCCTGCACCAGCTTGTCGTAGCGAGGCGGAACCCTGGGGTTGATGCCGCGGTATCCGACCTGCTCGGTTACATCCTCGCGGTGCGGCGCAGGCGGGGCGTACTGCATGTAGAAAGGTTTGGACGAGCCCTTGGTAGAGCGGACGAAGTTCACCGCCCGGTTCGACAACTCATCGACCAGATACTTCTTCCGGGAGGTGGTCCCGTAGGTTCCTCCATGCGCATCGTTGAAGGCCCGCATCGCGAGTATCTGCCCGATCAGGGTGGTCGGGTCGTTTAGATTCTCGAGGTTGGCGAACCGGGTCAATTCCTGTCTCGACACCACACCGGAAATCCTCATGACCTCGCCGATCCAATCCTTGGATCCGATCTGGTTGGTCTTGTTGTTATCGCGGATCCTGGTGTTGAGGAAGTCGTACGAAGTCTGATCGACCGTCCCGTGCCAGTCGCTCCACCCCGGCGGCTTGGTCAAGACACCGTCGTCCCCGTAGCCGTTCAGGTACTTGCCGACATGACTGGTCCGGTAGCCGGCCTTCTGAAGCCACGCTGGCAGCAGGTTGCGTTGCTGCTCGGTGGTCAGACCATGGAACCCGGTCGGGTTGAAGTTGCCTCCGATGCCGTGGTTGTGCGCCATCTGCCCGCTCATGAAGCTGGTCCTCGACGGACAGCAGAGCGGAAAGGTCACGAACGAATTCGAGAAGGTCGTGCCCTGCGTCTTCAGCAATCGCCTCGTATTGGGCATCGCGGTCAGCTCGTCGAAGCGCTGATCGTCGGTCAAGATCAGGACCACGTTGGGCCTCTTCGAAACGGCGGGCGAGGAGTCAGGGACGAGCGCCAGCGCCATGGCGCAGCCGGCGAGCAGGACCGCCGCCGCAGCGATCACGCGGCGTGAACCCACGGCGAAGCGCATATGAGGAGTCTCTCCAGTCCCCGGCATATCCATCTCAGAGACTACTAACCCGGAAGGGAACCGGTCGTTGCGGTTTTCCGATCCGGCTTCAGGCCCGAGTCCTCGTACAGCGCGGCGAGGAGGCCGTCGTACTCACCTCTCGACAGATCGCCGATCGGATCACGGGTGTGGGCGATCAGAGTTCCGTAAGGCAACGAGAAGGCGGCCCGCATCGCGAGCAGGCGCCGTTGTTCCTCTGTATCGGCGTGCAGGATCCGGCCGGCGGCGTTGAGCCGCCTGATCTGGCGAGCGCGGCGGGGGGCGACCGCGATCAGCAACAGGAGAGTCGGGACCAGAAAGGTCGCCCAGCCGAGCAGACTCGCAAGATGCTCGACAGCTTGCTCACCCTCTCTTCCGAGATCCACCGCGTTGCCCCCGGTCGCATCGCCGACCCCGCTGAAGGCATCGGAGATTCCGCCGCCGACCAGGGGCACCCCCGAGACCGCCTCACCTGCCTGCTCGAATCCGGTCTGGACAGATCCACCGGCCGCCTGCACGCCACGCCCGAGTCCGGCCACCTGATCGACTGCATCGTTGACCGCGAGCCCCAACCTCGCAAAGCAGAAGATCAGGAAGATCGCCAATACATCGAGGAGCACGGCGGGAATCCTTCGACTCATCACCTCGGGGTAGATCCGCATCGCGCGCAGTATCACTGCAGCTTCGGCCGAAACCGCTGAGTTCCCTAAACTTACGCGGAGCGAAAGGGGTAGTGATCTGGATCAGGTCGGACCTCTCGCGACACAGAAAAATGGAACCCGTACAGGCGCCTGGCGCTCCAAAATCGGACACCCAGTCCACTGCACCCACCACCGCTGTGAGTCTTTCGCGCGTGGGCGTTTGCGGAGTGGAGAAGGTGATCCGCGTCTCCCTCAACGGCGCCGAGTCGACCTACCACGCCGATTTCGAGTGCGTCGTAGACCTCAACCCGCAGCAGAAGGGCGTTCACATGTCCCGATTCGAGGAGGTCGTGAACGAGGCCATCGACGACGTCGTCCTGAATAACGCCCTCCGGGCCGAGGAACTGGCCGCCAAGGTCGCCGAGCAGGTGCGCGAACGTCAGGATGGACTCCGCGCGGAGGTCAAGGTGACTGCTCGGTACCCCGAGACGGTGCCTGCCCCTGCTTCTGGGATCGACACCCAGGAGATCTACACACTCTTCGGAACCGCTGTTGCCTCTGCCGCCGGAACGAGGACGATCACCGGCGTCGAGGCTCAGGGTATGACCGCGTGCCCCTGCGCGCAAGGGATGGTCGAGGAGCGTGCGCGTGAGCGACTCGCCGAGAGCGGCTTCGATGCTGCGCAGATCGACAAGATCGTCGAAGACGTACCGATGGCGACCCACAATCAGCGCGGCGTCGGCCAACTCCACATCGGCCTCCCCGAAGGGAGCAAGATGGAACTCGACGCACGTGAACTGCTGAGGATCGTGGAGAGCTCGATGTCGAGTGAGATCTACGAACTGATGAAACGCTCCGACGAGGTAACCGTGGTCGAGAAGGCGCACCGCAACCCACGCTTCGTCGAGGACTGTGTGCGGGAGATGGTCCGTGCGCTGCTCGAGGCGCACCCCGAGTTGCCGGATGACGCCTTCCTGATGACCCGCCAAGAGAACTTCGAGACGATCCACCGCCACAACGTCGTAGCCGAGCGGTTCGGGACCATCGGCGAGATCCGTGCCGAGCTCGCAGGTGGCGAGCAGACCGCGCACCACCGCTCGATGATCGAGTGGTTGGCCGGCGACACCGGCCAGGGCTGAGCGGTCCTCAGACCTTCCGGTCGGACTTCGCCTCGGGTCTTTCCCGCTCAGCGAGTTTGCGCTGGATCCCGAAGAAGTACTCGAGTCCACTGATCACCGTGAAGGCAAGCGCCAGATAGACCAGGATGTCCGCCCAAATAGGCGCAGGGTCGTTGGCTATCAGGGCGATCACCGCGACGATCTGGAAGACCGTCTTGATCTTGCCGAGCAGATTCGCCTGCATCACGATCCCCCGCTCGGCGGCAACTCCTCTGAGGACGGTGACGGCGAACTCGCGGGCGATGATCACGACTGCGATCCAGGCCGCCAACCGATCGAGCGCCACCAAGGCGACCAACGCGGCAACGATCAGCAACTTGTCCGCGATCGGGTCCATCAACTTGCCGAAATCCGAGACGCTGTCGCGGGAGCGGGCGAGATAGCCGTCGAGTCCGTCGGTCAGAGCCGCGAGGGCGAACACCACCGCGGCAATCGTGTCGCCATGTGGAGTCTCGGTCAAGAGCGCGACCACGACCACCGGCACCAACAGGATCCGCAGCATGGTCAGGGCGTTTGGCAGCGTGAGCGGGAACACGTTGGAGAGCAAGTATGCCGGGGGCGCCGTCGGACCGCAGGTGATCGATCAGCGAAGTGCGATCGCTGAGGCATCGGCGAACACCGCATCCAGCATCGGTTCAGTCAACTTGCCAGTGAAGGTGTTCTGCTGGCTCGGGTGGAAGCAACCGAGCAGTTCGTAGCCACCGACCGTCACCCGCGCTCCATGACCGAATCTCGGCTTGGGTCTAGGTATCTCCTCGCCCATCCCGCGCAAGGCGCGCAAGGCACCGTCCCAGGCGAACGAGCCGAGGCAGACTATGACCCTCGCGCGGCCGAGTAGTCCGAGTTCGCGATCGAGCCATGGCAGACAATCGTCGCGCTCTGACGGAGTGGGCTTGTTGGCGGGAGGCGCACAGCGGACGACCGCGGTGATCCAGCAGTCGCGGAGTCGCAAGCCGTCGGCAGCGTCTACGGACTCTGGCTGGTTGGCGAGGCCCGCCCGGTGGAGCGCGGCATAGAGCCAGTCACCCGAGCGGTCACCGGTGAACATCCGGCCGGTCCGGTTCGAACCGTTTGCACCGGGGGCCAGTCCGAGCACGACGATCCGAGCGGACACATCTCCGAACCCGGGAACAGGTCGAGCCCAGTAGGCCTCGCCCCGGTAGCGCTTGGGAGGGTCGGCGGACACCTGCTCGCGCCATTCGACCAGACGCGGGCAGCGCCTGCAGCGGGTGACCTCTCTTTCCAGCTTCGGGAGTGAATCCGCCAAGGGGATCGAGGGTATAGAAGCAAGGGTAGAGGCGAGCGAGATCGCCCTTGATCTATATTTCCGCGCCGTGAAACGAATCCTCACACTAATCGTCTTCGTCGCGGCCTTGCCCGCGCTGATTGCCGGCTGCGGGTCGTCGGACGGTGAAACCGCCTCGGCCGGCCAGACCCCCAACCAACAGGCCAGAGAACTCCTGACCAACTTCTGGACCCAGGTCAAGGAGGCCGACACCGCCGGGCTCGAGACGACCCTCGATCCGAGTTGGCAGTTGGCGAGGGCCGACGGAACCCACCTGAGCAGGTCCGAGTACATCGACGAGGTAGGCAAGGGCGAAATCGACATCGTCAACTTCAGCTTCGACCAGATCGACGCCACCCGCTCGGAGTCGTCGATAGTCGTCCGCTACATCACGACAGCCGACTACACCCTCGAGGGCAAGAAGTACAAGGGCACTCCCGCTCCCTACCTCGCAACCTTCATCTTCGAGGAAGAGGATTGGCAGATGACCTCGCAGGCGAACTTCAACGTCCCGATCGACTGATCCGCACTAGGCGATGGCGGGCGCCTCGCGGCGAAGCCTGATCCACGCCCACCCGCAGCCGACGATGCCGGTAGTGATCAGCATCCACCCCAGCCACTGGGGCCCTCCGTCGAATACGAGGGAGCACACGCCCGCCGGAACCAACCAGATCAGGAGATCGCGGGCGAGCATCACCGGTGGAGGGATCAGGTCCAGGCGGTTGCGGGCGCGGGCAACAGCGCGACGGTCGATCCAGAGGGTGAGGTCGAGTGCGACGATCAGGGGCAGCGTCTGGAGGATCCAGCCAGTCCAGAGGTTGGTCGGGTCTCGCAGCCCCCACTCTCCGAACACGGTCACGATGCTCGCGAAGAGCAGAGCGAATCCCCAGATCGGTGTGGATAGACGGTCCAGCCGTGCCAGCAGATTTGGCGGTGCTCCTTGAAATCTTGCCGCCGTGTACTCAGAGGTGAAGGGCCTGCCGATGGCGAGCGAGATGAAGGCGACCAGCGTCAAGGTGATGTTCGAAACCGCGTCAGCGTGATTCGAGAACCACTCTTCCATGGCCCCGTCGCCGATGAATGCAACCAGGACGATCCCTGCGAACAGCACCGTGTCCGAAATCTCGAAGGTCTTCGGGTCTTCGCCGCGCAATCGCGAAGCGACGACGAGCGCGAGACTCAGTCCGAAGGCGAGCCAGGCCGTCGTCATGAACCCGAGCGTCGTGAGCAGGAAGGAGAAGGCGAACCACGGAACCAGAGCGGTTACGGGATCGTCGAGGAACCTCAGCAGCCCGTCGGGGTGCTCCAGCTCGCGATCCGGATCGATCTCGTGCGCACCGTGCGGCGAGACATCCTTGGGGGAACCCGAGTCACTCACGCCGCCCAGCCTACCCGTAGCGGTTTGAGAGACGGACCAGCCGTCAGCCGACCACCACGTGGTTGCCGCCCTCGCTCTTGGCGTCGTACATGGCCTTGTCGGCTGATTCGAAGACCTGTACCCAGGTGACCGCAGACTCGCCGATCAGCAGAGCGCCCACCGAGGCACGAGCCTCGGCATCATCCCCGACAGCGAGATCGACCTCGGTAATTGCCTCGCGGACCCTCTCGGCAGCATGCTTCAGTTGTGGAGCCTGGCAGTGAGGGATCAACGCGCCGAACTCATCCCCTCCGATGCGGGAGACCATGTCTTCTGGCCGAAGCGCTGACTTGGCGGCATCAGCTGTAGCAACCAGGACCTTGTCCCCGACTTGATGGCCGAAAGAGTCGTTGATCAGTTTGAAGCCGTCGAGGTCGAACAGGATCAAGCCGAACGGGCGTGCGTTCGGCCCGCGAGCGGTGATCAACCGCTCACCGAACTGCTCGAAGGCAGCGCGGTTGGGAAGCCCCGTGAGGTGATCAACCAGTGAGCGGGCGACCAGCCGCTCTCGCGATGCAACTTGGGCCAATGCCGTGGAAAGCGCGCTCAGTCGATCGGTCACCTCCCTGAGCCGAACCAGAGGGTCCATACCTTCGAGGTCCATCTGCGAAGCGATACTCACCGTCAAAAGTCCAAACTCTTCGTCCCCCGCTACGAGCGGCGTACAGACCGTCGCGTAGTTGCTCGCCACTACATGCGAGCAGGAGCCGAGCTCGAGGCCGGGGCGGCTCACGTGCACGCGGCCCTCGACCAAAGCGCGACAGCGCTCGCGGTCGAACCACTCCGACTCGCCGCCGACCACATCGGTCAGTCTTCCACCGGTGAATTTCAAGCTCATCTGATTCGGTTGATCGAAGCCGGAGAGGTAGAGGGCTACCTTGGCGGGCGGCAGGATCTCGCGGATCGCGGAATCGACCACGCCGAACGAACCGGAGAGGCTCGTCTGGTCCAACACTTCCTGGGTCGTCTTCATCAGCAGACGCTCTCCGTCGCCGCTCCTCTCCACCTCCTGCAGGCGCTGCTCGAGACGACCTGCCTCAGCCTCTGCACGCTCCGCCTCCTCACTCGCGAGCGACTGCGCGACCGTTTGGGAGAGGAGTACGAGGATCGACTCGATCTCCTCCATCACCGCTTCGTCGAAGCCGCCGGTGCGATTAGCCAGCCCAACCATCCCGACCATCCCGCCCTCCGACAGCAGCGGAATTCCGGCATAGGTCTCGAGCGGGGGGTGGCCATCCGGCAGTCCTCCTGCACGAGGATCGGATCCGGGATCGTCGGAGAGCAACCTCTCTCCGGTTCGCAAGGTGTAACCGAACAACGTGTCGAGGTTCCTGAATTCGAGACCGGTGTCGGCGTACTCGTCGAACATGTTCTGCGACCAGGTGTTCCATGCGATGTTCGTGATCGCGAGCGTATGCAGATACGGCGCTCCCTGATCGTCTTCCAACACCCGTCCGACGAACCCGAAGGTGCTGCCGGTCACCTCGATCAACCTGCTGATGGCGGTCTCCCACCAAGCACGACTCAGGCCGTGGTTGATGTAGGAGGACTGCAGCTCGGCAAGGGACTCCAGCACCCTGTGGAGGCGAAGCCGCTCGACCTCGTGCTCTCTCGCCCGGGTCACATCTCGGGCAGTCGCCATGATCAAGCCGGTGTCGGGATCGATTCGCGCATTCCAGACCAGATTCCGCCAGCCGCCGTCGGTTGTCTGGTAGCGATTCTCGAACTCGACCAGGTCCTCGCCCTGTTGCAGGAGACCGACCGCGTCAGAGGTCGCCCTGAGGTCCTCGGGGTGGACGAAGGAGACGAAGGGTCTCGAGAGCAGTTCCTCCCTGGTCCAGCCGAGAGAATCGGTCCAGCGGTCGTTGACCTGGCGAAAGCGCTCTTCGTCTGCGAGGCAGGCGAACTCGAGGGTCGTCTTGAAAAACGCCGTAGCCAACTCACCTATATCGCCGGTGTCCCTTGCCACTCAGTTACCGATGGTGGCAGGTGCGACGATGCGGTCAAGCGATATGACCGTTTACGGCAACACCGTGTCGACTGGAATAACGCTTTGCGTCGTGGTCCGGGCTGCCGAACTCAGTCGAGATCGAAGCGGTCCAACTCCATCACCTTCACCCAGGCTGAGGCGAAGTCCTCGACGAACTTCTGCTCAGCGCCATCGAAGGCGTAGACCTCCGCGATCGCCCGGAGCTGAGAGTTGGAACCGAAGGCCAAATCGACTCGACTCGCCTTCCACTTGCTCCCGCCTGCGGCTCCGTCGAACTCCTTGCCGTCGCCATTGGCCGGGGCCCACTCTGAGTCAATCGCGAGCAGGTTGACGAAGAAGTCGTTGGTCAACTCCTCCGGTCGGTCGGTCAGCACACCGACCTGCGACTGGCCGGTGTTGGCGTTGAGTGCCCTCAGGCCACCCACCAGGACAGTCATCTCGGGTGCAGTGAGGGTGAGCAGATTCGCCTTGTCGACCAGCATGTGCTCGGCCGGGCGATGGGCGTTGTCGGAGAGGTAGTTGCGGAAACCATCAGCGGACGGTTCGAGCACCGCGAAGGAGTCGACGTCCGTCTCATCCTGCGACGCATCGGTGCGCCCCGGGGTGAAGGGAACCTCCACCTCGTGGCCGGCATTGCGGGCCGCCTGCTCGATCGCGGCCGAGCCGGCCAACACGATCAGGTCGGCCAGAGAGACCTTCTTGTCGTCGGACTGGGAGTCATTGAACTCGCTCTGGACACCCTCGAGGGCGGCCAGCACCTTGGAAAGCGTCGCCGGGTCGTTCGCAGCCCAACCTTTTTGAGGGGCGAGCCTGATCCGCGCGCCGTTGGCACCTCCGCGCTTGTCGGTTCCGCGGAAAGTCGAAGCCGATGCCCAGGCGGTCGAGGCGAGTTGGCCCACGGAGATGCCGGTGGCCAGGATCTTCTCTTTCAGCTTCGCGATGTCGGCATCGTCGATCAACTGATGATCGACCGGCGGCACCGGGTCCTGCCAGATCTGGGGCTCCGCCGGAACCAGCGGTCCGAGATATCTGGTGGTCGGGCCCATGTCGCGATGGGTCAGCTTGAACCAGGCGCGGGAGAAGGCGTCGGCGAACTCCTCCGGATTCTCCAGATACCGCCTCGTGATCGGTTCGTAGATCGGGTCCTCTCTCAAGGAGAGATCGGTCGTGTGCATCATCGGTGCGTGGGTCTTGGAGGAGTCCTGGGCGTCGGGGACGGTGCCTGCAGCGGC
This sequence comes from Solirubrobacterales bacterium, assembly GCA_032119755.1. Classification (GTDB taxonomy): domain Bacteria; phylum Actinomycetota; class Thermoleophilia; order Solirubrobacterales; family 70-9; genus CAIUSP01. The sequence continues at coordinate 20,820 of JAUMFR010000211.1, forward strand.
GCCTCCCTTCGGCGTCCACTGGGTGGCTCCGGCCGGACTCTTGGTCTGCTCCCACTCGTTGCCGAAGAGCGTCTCGAGGTAGGTCATATCCCACTTGACGGGCGTCGCGGTCCACGCACCCTCGATGCCGCTGGTGATGGTGTCGTCACCTGCTCCGGTACCGAAACTGTTCTTCCAACCGAGGCCCTGCTGTTCGATCGGGGCGGCCTCCGGTGCGGGGCCGACGTACTCGACGTCGTCGGCGGCGCCATGTGACTTGCCGAAGGTGTGACCGCCGGCAACCAGTGCGACCGTCTCTTCGTCGTTCATCGCCATGCGCGCAAAGGTCTCGCGGATGTCCCGGGCCGCGGCGAGCGGATCGGGTACGCCATTGGGGCCCTCGGGGTTGACGTAGATCAGGCCCATCTGCACGGCACCGAGCGGGTTTTCGAGATCACGGTCACCGCTGTAGCGCTCGTCGCCGAGCCACTCCTTCTCCTGGCCCCAGTAGATGTCCTCCTCGGGCTCCCAGACGTCTTCGCGGCCGCCAGCGAATCCAAAGGTCTCGAACCCCATCGACTCGAGCGCGCAGTTGCCGGTCAGGACCATCAAGTCAGCCCACGAAAGGCTCGCGCCGTACTTCTGCTTGACCGGCCAGAGCAGACGGCGGGCCTTGTCGAGGTTGGCGTTGTCGGGCCAACTGTTGAGCGGTGCGAACCTCAGCGTTCCGGCACCGGCGCCACCGCGCCCGTCGCCGATCCGGTAGGTGCCCGCGCTGTGCCAGGCCATGCGGATGAAGAGGGGGCCGTAGTGGCCGTAGTCGGCGGGCCACCAGTCCTGAGAGGTGGTCATCACCTCTTCGATGTCGCGCCTGACCGCGTCCAGATCGAGCTTTTCGAACTCGGCTGCGTAATCGAATCCGGCGCCCATCGGGTTGCCGGCAGGGGGATTCTGATGGAGGATCCTCAGGTCGAGCTGGTTGGGCCACCAGTCGCGGTTGGATGTCCCGTGGACGTAACGGCCGTTACCGTTACCGTTGCCGTTCGCCGTCACCGGGCACTGGGCGTCTGTCGTCTTGCCTTCCATACCTTCTTTCTATCAGGAACGCTTCCGATTACCCCGCGAGGGTTTCCTACCGTGCGGCGCGCTCTGCCAGTGGGCAGATCCGCATAGGCGTTGCGCCGGTGACCGCGGTCGGTGAGTTCTTGGATTTCGCGTGAACCTTGACGCGTGGAACCGGATAGTTGGCCGGATAGGGGATATCACCGTCGGCAGCCGGGTGGAACGGGTCCTTCCAGGCCATCAACTGCGAACCGCAGTACTGCAGGGTCGGCGTGTCATAGATCCCGGCCTTCTTGGGCCAACGGACCCTGATCGGAAAATCACCGGAGGCGGCGTACGGCAACCCGGCGCCCGTTGCCGTCCAGGTGATCCTCCAGCCGCCGCTCGATGTGCGATCGACGACCGATGTCCAACCGGCAACCGCTCTGGGCTTGGCGGCCTGCCAGGCGCCTCCCAGCTTGACCACGATCCTGGTGGTCGAGGCATCGTCGGGCATACATCCATGTGGAATCGTCACGGTGAGATTCCCCTTCTTGTTTGCGACCGCGTATTTGCCGTAGAGGTTGAGCGTGGCGTGGGCGCTGGCTCCCACTGCTGCCACGAGGCATACGACCGCTGCGAGGAGTCCAACCGAAGAGATTCTTCGAAGAGAGCGGGGAAATCGACTGGTCAGGGACATGAGCGGAGTCACCACAGTAGTCCTTTCGGCGGCACTCGAGAGCAAGTGGCAGCGAGTCGGCCAGGTAGGCAAGTCGCTGACGCGGCTGGGAGGTCAATCCTCTGACCCAACTCATGCCATGCCATGCCATGCCCGAGTGCGGAAGGGGAGCGTAGAGACCGTATCTGCGGCGATCTAGACCCGCTTGGGTCGTTGGTTGCCGAGTGAACGCGGCGGGGCGCTACTATCTCCAGTGCGTTCAGCGTCTTGCTGAACGGAGGTCAGCTTTCTTGGGTCCCGCCACCTACGGCGGTTCGGGTCAGTTGTTCTCTCCCGAATCGCCCCGCTCCATTACCGGTGCGGGTACACCAAGGAGTATTCAGATGTCTACGCAGTCCTTCGCCGATCTCGGCGTATCCAGTGCGGTTTCGCACGCCCTAGAGGAGCGCGGATTCACCGCGCCCTTCGCAATTCAAAAGAAGGTCATCGGCGACGTACTCGCCGGCAAAGACGTACTTGCCAAATCGCCAACCGGCTCCGGCAAGACGCTCGCATTCATGGTGCCGCTGATCGACCTGATCTCGGCCGACGACCCGCGCCCATCGGCGCTGATCCTCGCCCCAACACGCGAGCTGGCGACGCAGATCGTTGATCAGACCTACCCGATAGCGCATGCCCGCGCGCTCAAGGTGACGGCCGTCTACGGCGGCGTGGGCCTCGAGAAGCAGGCGCGGACGGCAGCCAAATCGCACATCGTTGTGGCAACGCCCGGCCGGCTCGAGGACCTCCTTCGCCGTCGAGCCTTCAGCCTCAACAACATCAAGATCCTCGTCCTCGATGAGGCCGACCGGATGCTCGACATGGGCTTCCGCCCGGCAGTCGAACGCATCGTTCAGCTCTGCCCGAAGAACCGCCAGACGCTCTTCTTCTCGGCCACGCTAGACGGCGAGGCCGGCAAGGTCGCGATGGAATACACAACCGATGCCGCCCGTCACGAGCACATTCCGCCGCCACAGAAGGCGCTGGACATCGAGCACCGTTTCGTCGAGGTAACCAACGACACGCGCGTTGCCAGACTTGTCAGCGAACTTGGCGACGGCCATGACCTGAACCTCGTCTTCGTCCGCACCAAGCGTGGTGCCGATCGAATCGTCAAGCGGCTTGCCGGCGAGAACGTTCAGGCCGCAGCGATGCACGGCAACAAGAGCCAGCGCCAGCGCGAGCGCGCATTGGCCGATTTCGAGAAGGGCAAGGTCACGACACTGGTCGCAACAGATGTAGCCGCACGTGGAATACACGTTGACGGCATCTCGAAGGTGATCAACTTCGACCCCCCCGGTCAGACCGAAGATTACGTTCACCGCACCGGCCGTACCGGCCGTGCAGGCGAGCGTGGAGTCGCCGTTACCTTCGTCTCACAGGATCAGCTTGGCGAGATGAAGAAGATGACGAGGCAGCTGAAGCTGAGCGATGAGCTGAAAGAGGCCATTGGCGACAGCCCCCACCAGAGCAACCGCAGCGGCAAGCCAAACGGCGGACAGAAGGGTCGCAGGGGTCGCGGCAATCCAAACGGCGGTGGCAACCCGAACCGAGGGCGTCCGTCGAAGAGGAAGCGCAGCGGTGGGGGCGGGGGCAACCCGAGCGGAGGACGCTCGTCGAAGAAGAGGCGCAGCGGTAGAGGCGGAGGCAAGGGTCGAAGCGGCGCATCAGCTTCTCGGGCCTGAACAGCGGTAGAGGCCTTCGTTCGATCGACTTCCCGGCATCGCCGCCCGACCGGGCTGGCTGATCGAGGCGGCTGGACCGCCCCACGGCCGGCCGAGCGGGTGCTCATGGACGGTCGGTCGATCAGGAGGTGAAGCGCACTTCGCCACCTCGCGCGGGCGACGAGGTGATGAATCGCTGCCGGGTGTGCTCCGGCTCGCCGACCGGCTCCAGCAGGCCGGCCCGAGCGATCGCTCGCATCACGATCTCCATCTCGGCCATCGCGAACGAGAAGCCGATGCAGCGGCGGACGCCGCCGCCGAATGGGATCCAGGTATAGGTGCCCGGCTTGACATCAAGCCAGCGCTCGGGCTTGAACTCGTGCGGCTCGGGGTAGATGTCGGGTCGGCGGTGCACGAGATAGATGCAGGGGGCGACGATCTCCCCGGGCTCGAAGCGGTAGCCGGCGATCGTCGTCGGCTCGTTGACACTGCGGACGACGAAGTCGAGCACGGGCCTGAGTCGCAGCGCCTCCTGGGCGACCGCCTTCGTGTACTCGGTCTCGTCGGTGAGCGACTCGCGGTGCAGCCGCTCGACGCCGTCGGGAGTGCGGGTCAGCCGTTCGAACGCCCACGCCAATGCAGTCGCTGTCGTCTCGTGGCCGGCGACGATCAGGGTCACGAGCTCGTCGCGGATTTCGACATCGCTCATCGCGTTGCCCTCCTCGTCCCTGGCGGAGAGGAGCATCGAGAGGATGTCGTCGCGCTCCTCGAGGTCGCCCATCGTCCTCCTCTCGGAGATCAGTTCGTAGAGACCGCGGTCGAGCGGTTCGAGCACAGGGCGGTACATCCGCTTGATGAGCGGGTGCCGTGGTCCGATCATCGACGAAGCGACGAGCCTCCATTGCGAGGCGATCCACTCGAGCATCTCCGAGGTCGCCTTCGCGAGGCGGTCGTGCTGGGCGCCGGTCGACTCGGTCCCGAGCACGACTTCGAGGATTACCTCGAGCGCTATCGCCTGGCTGTGTTCCCTGAGCGAGAAGGACTTGCCACGCGGCATCCGTTCGACCTGCTCGGCCGAGATCCGCTCGATCGTCGCCGTCTGGCTCGCCAGCTTCTCGCCGTGGAACGAGGGGAGCAGCAGCCTCCTCTGGCGCATGTGCTCGTCCTCGTCGAGGATCAGCACGGAGTGCTCGCCGAGCGCCGTCGCGAGGATTTCGTTGCCCTTCCCGGCGTGGAGCGCCGTTGCCGGCGCGGTGAATACTTCCTTGACCGCGTCAGGGTGGGCGAGCACGTTCCAACGGTTGCGCTCGAAGTTCAGCTGGAAGACGTCGCCGTGCTTGGCCCGTGCCTGGTCGAGGATCCAGTTCTGGGCGCGGGCGAAGTAATAGGCTTGGACGAGTTTCGGGCTGCGCAGTGCTGGAGGAGGCGGCGTAGGCATCCGGGTCAATTTAGCGGAGACATCTCGACTGCCCAATCAGTGAGAATCGACGCGAAATCGCTTATCGTCCCTGGTGACCGCGCCGGCAAATAGATCGCAGCGTCTCGCCGCCACGTTGTCCATCCGGGAGCCACGAAATCGAGAGCCGACGCCCGGATTTGAACCGGGGACCCCTTCATTACGAGTGAAGTGCTCTACCAACTGAGCTACGTCGGCGCGAGTAGCAGCGTAGCGCGGACGCGCGCGGTCTCTCGATCCATTTCGTGGAGGAATCGAGACCGCGAAGGCGA
>JAUMFR010000212.1:0-2479 GCA_032119755.1 Solirubrobacterales bacterium
GTTGGAGGAAGCCGGCCTGAAGGCAGTGCTCACCGCTGACGCGGAGCCCGACGGCTTCGGCCACGGAGACATCGCGCTGCGCGTACCTCAGAGCGACTACGCCGAAGCCTCGAACTTCCTCGAGCCCGAACTCTAGGCCGACGCCCCGGCTTCTCCGGAGCAGGCGATACCGATCAGCATCATCCGCGCCTACCTGCGCGGTCGGGCGGAACCCTCAACTCGTAGACATCCGTGCCGAACCAACCCGGGCCCCCTGCCGACCCGATCACGGTCCAGCCCTCGGGCAACCGCTCCAGGAAGTCCTCCAGTTCGCGCGGGTTGACCGGGGAGGTCACGCCGGGCTGCACCACGGTTCGGCCAATGGTGACGAGGAATATGCGCCGATTCGTCGCGGCACCCACGGCGGTCCTCGCGACCTCGGGAGCCTTGGTGGACGGCACGATGTAGAACTGCCCCGGTCCACCGACGCGTCTGATCCGCAACGAAGCCTCGAGTGTCGGCACCCCGAGACGCAGGACGGGGTGAGCGCGATAGAGCGGACTGCCCGGTTCGAGTTCCACCTCCAGGGCCTGCCACGCTCCTGAGGACTGGAACGGCAGATAGACGATCGGGTCTCCCGGTTCGCCGTTCCGCTCGATGAATCTCACCAGCGGCGCGTAGTCGGTTCGGCGATTCTTTTCGTTCGTCGCGCCGACACCGCTGACGACGATCCCCAGGAGGACGAGCGGAACGGAAATCGCAGCGACCCAGCGCGTTCTCGTCACCAGGAGCGAACCGATCGCCAGTGCGAGTCCCGGGTAGGACACGATCAGGTTACGAGGCACGAGGAGGCGGGGGCCAAAGATGCTGACGAGGGTTTCGCAGACGAGAGGAGTGAACGCGAGGACGAGGATCAACGCGGTCGAGCGGCTGACCCTTTTAGGGGACCGCACCGTCAGATCGATCAGGGCGATCGCCACCCCTGATGCCATGAGAGTTATCGCGAGGGTTCCCGGCGCCGGATCGACTGCTGCCTGATCGCCGACCAGCCAGTTCACCGTCTCATCGACGAACACCTCGAAGCTGAAGGGGCCGATAGCGCCGATCACGTCCACGTAGGGGTTGCGCGCATCCGCCATGTACTGGCCCAGCCAGGGAAGCCAGAGGAGGGCTCCCAACAGGGCGGAGAAGACTATCCGTCTGCGGCTCCCCGGAGAGACCGCGAACGCCCACGCCGTCTGGCCAATCAGGATGAAGATGGAGGCGTAGTGGGTGTACATCGACGCTGCGAGGAGCAGTGCGTAGAGGACCCACCAGCCAAGTGATTCCCGCTGCATCGCGACGAGCAACACGATCGTCGAACAGATGACGAGAAACGCAAGCAGGGCATAAGCACGTGCCTCGGTGGAGTAGAACATCATCGCGGGGCTGAATGCGACGAGGACGGTGGCCACCGCCCCGGCCCGCCTGCCGACCGTCATCGAACCGAGGACGTAGACCAGTGGAATCGTGGCCACACCCGCGAGCAGCGAAGGCAGTCTGAGCAGCCACGGATCCGACCCCAACTTCGAAAAGAGCCATGCGATGGCGAAGTAGAGAGGCGGCGTCCACTCCTGTGGACCGGCGACCTGGACGAGCATTCCGCGGAAGTCGTCACGGACCACGAAGTAGGTCGACAGCTCGTCGCCGAACAACGAGTCGCCCATCAAGGGGAGCCGGATGAGCAAGCCACCCACGGTGATGGCAGTCAGGAATGCATAGGTAGCGACGGCCGGCGACACCCCCCACTCCCGGCTCCCCAGCCTCGTTGAAGCGTTACCCAGAGTCAACGGCCGGGTCCGTCTGGGCCGCATTCCTCACGGAAAGTAACCATATAGACGCTCGCTCCGATTCCCCTCAGGCCCTCGGATGAGCCGAGCAGGGAGACCTCGTAACAGGGGGGCAGGGACCGCAGGAACTCCCGGGTGACTCGAGGAACGCCGTCGGCCGAGTCGACTCGTTCGAGACTGCTCGCCGGGAACTCCGCGCCGGTGAACACGAGGAAGAATCGACCATTCTCCGCCCGTTCCTGAACCTGACGGGCGACAGCGCCGGGGTCGGTCAGCGCCGGGAAGGGGAACTGTCCGGGCCCGCCAGGTCGCCTGATCCGGAGAGCCTCTTGCAGGGTCGGTGCCCCCAACCGGAACACAGGGTGAGAGCGATAGGCCTCGCTACCCGGGTCGAGTTCGGCCTCGAGAGCCTGCCACGCGCCAGGTGTGGGGAACGGGAGGTCGACTATTGGGTCGCCCGGCTCGCCGAACTGCTGGACGCGATCCACCACGACTCCGTAGTCGGCGCGGCGGTTGCCATCCGAGGTGGTGGCAAGCGCGGCCAGGAAGCTCGCGGCCAGCACGCATGCCGTTGCGACCGGGGCTATCCGTCGCCCTCTGGAGGTGACCAGGGCAGCGACGGCGAGAGCCAGGCCGGGGAACGAGGTGATCATCGTTCGAGGCAGGAAGAG
>JAUMFR010000213.1:0-8579 GCA_032119755.1 Solirubrobacterales bacterium
CGATGGACACGACCTCAGGGAAGTCGATTCCCACTGCCTCCGGAGTCAGCTCGGGATCGTCCCGCAGGAGGGCTTCCTGTTCTCCGGCAGCGTCGCCGAGAACATCGCGTTCGGTCGCCCGGGGGCATCACGCGAAGAGATCGAAGAAGCTGCTGCGGTGATCGGAGCCGATGGATTCATCCGTCAGCTCCCCGATGGATACGATTCAGAGGTCGGCGAGCGCGGCGTAGCCCTCTCGGCCGGCCAGCGCCAGTTGATCGCCTTTGCACGTGCCCTACTGGCCGAGCCACGAATCCTGATCCTCGACGAGGCGACCTCCAACGTCGATGTGAGGACCGAGCGGACCATCGAACGGGGACTGGGGAAACTGCTGGAGGGGCGCACCTCGATCGTGATCGCGCACAGGCTCTCGACGATCCGGGACGCAGACATCATCTGCGTCCTCGAGCACGGCAGGGTCGCAGAGATCGGGACTCACGAAGACTTACTTGCCAGTGGCGGCAAGTATGCGGACCTCTATGGAAACTGGGCTGAGGTGGCCGCGGGCTGAGAGGGAACGGATGATCCGACGCCCGACGCGTCGCGGATCATGGCGGTGCTATGCCGCCCCCGCCAGAGCCCCCGCCTCCGCCAGAGCCCCCGCCTCCACCGGTCGTTCCACCACCGGTGGGCGCGACATAGGTGGGTGCGGTCGAGCCACCGGTAGCCGTGGTTGAACCGGTAGTCGAGGTCTTCGAGGTACCGCACTCCTTGAAACCGTAGGCAGCAGCGGCTGTATCGGTATCGGTCCGGGCCGTGGTGAGAGCGGTCTCGTAGGTCGCGGTGTCGGTTCCGCGATCGAGAGCGAGGCCGATCTTCTGCCCGGCCTCTACCTGACTCTCTAGGCCCGTCAGGTACTCATCGAGAGTGGCCCGATCCTCAGTGGGAGGCCCCAGTTCCTTGAGCTGATCCAGCAGGCCCTGCCTGAGATCGGCGATCTCCGCAGCGCCGCTAAAACCCTCGCCCGCGTCCACATACTGCTGGATCGCCGCGTTCGTCTCGGCGCACCGTGCGTCGGCCTCGGCGATGAAGGCAGCCTTGCTCAAGGCCTCGGTCGCCTGAGTTTCGGTACTCACCGCCGTGATCGGCAGGGTCGTCTCCGGCGAGTTGTCCCCGCCGCAGCCGACGAGGACGGCTCCAGCGACCGCACAAGCGGACACGACGCCGAGCAGGCGCTTCGGGGATCGATTGGACTGCATCGTTGTCATTGTCCGCGAAGGTAGCAAAGCACGCGGGCGGCCATCGGAGGCAGCTTGGAGATGCCACCGCAGATGGCTTGGATACTGGGCCCCAGGGATTTGAACCCCGACTACCTCGTCCAGAGCGAGGCGTGCTGCCATTACACCAGGGCCCAACGTGGACTCCGCTCGATCTTGCGGAAGCGCCGGTGCGCGACCGACAGGCTACCGTCTCGCGGCCCTGCTGCGGCAGGCACTAGGCGGAGAAGAGACTCTGTAGCTCCGCTTCCTTGCCCGGATCGAGAACGGCGAGGATCTCGTCGCCTGCCTCGAGGACCGTGTCCGGTCCGGGCACGAAGCCTTTCTTGGCCCGGAGCACCGAGATCAACAGGCTCCCCTCGGGCATGGAGAGGTCTCCGACGCGCTTCCCCTCGCCAGACGAACCTTCCTGGAGTTCGAGTTCGACCACCTCCAGCCCCTGATCGCCCAGGTCGAGCAGCTGGATGATTCCGTGCTTCGGGACTGAGTGCTCGACCATGCGCAGGATCAGATCGGTTGCTGAGACGTAGGGGCGTATGCCGAGCAGTTCGAACCACTCACGATTGGCCGGGTAGTTGACTCTTGCGATCGTGTCTGCCACCTCGTACTTCTCCTTCGCAACCTGACAGATGAGGATGTTGTCCTCATCGTCACCCGTCACGGCGATTACGAGCGTCGCTCGCTCGATACCGGCACGATCGAGCACCCACAGCTCGGTCGCGTCCCCGTAGGTTGCAGCGGCACCGAACTCCTGCTCGAGGGTCAGGTACCGCCCGCGATCGTTCTCGATCAGCGTCACCTCATTCCCCTGCGAGACCAACTCGCGAGTCAGGTTCCTCCCGACCTTCCCTCCGCCCACGACGATCATGTAGCTCGCGGCTTCAGTGGCCATCAGTCATCCATCCCCGTGGCCATCGCTCTGACTCGACCCTGGAGGAGTTCGATTGCAGCGCGGGTGGGACACACGGTGGTCAGGCCGCGCTTGGCATACCACTCCGCACGAAGTGGATCCATCACCCTCGCGATCACGGTCTCCACCTCGTACTTCCTCTCGGCGATCTGCGCGATCACGATATTCGTGTTGTCGCCGTCGGTCGATGCGATGAAGACATCGGCCTTTGCCACCCCGGCCTCCTCCAGCGCGGAAGCCTCCAGCGCAGTGCCGATTGTGAGTGTGCCGCCTGCCTCGGCAAAGTCCTTTCCAACTACGGCCTGGAGCCTGCCCTCTGCTTCCGGATCCTCGTCGAGGCAGGACACCTCGTGACCATCCGCCAGCATCGCCGCTGCCAGCGACGATCCGGTCCTTCCGCATCCAACGATAAGAACGAACATTGAGCCTGATACTACGCCTGTCCGCCTCCCGACCGTTGCCGGATGCCCCTCGCGAACGGTAGTTTGCGTCCAGTTCGCCGGGGTCAGTCGAGGGTCTGAGCAGAACCTGGCTCAGGTGGCGCCGTGACGATCACCTGGCACGGGGCACGCGTCAGCACGTACTCGGTGATGGGGCCGATCTCCTTCGGGCGAGCACCGCCGATCCCACCGAGAAGCGCGCCTCCTCTGGTCTTCGTGGGAGGCTCCCCACCCATCACGATCGCCTCGAAGCCTCCCTCGGAAGCCCTCCTGACGATCGCCTCTCCTACCGATCTCCCACGAATACACTCCCCGGTCACCTCGACTGCCTCGTACTCGGCAGCCACCTCCTTTGCCCTTTCGACCGCCCTCTGCGCGTGCTGTTCGACCTCGCTATCTAATTCGGCATCGAGTGGGAGGCTGAGCGGAACCTCGACCACACACAGGATCTCCACCCGGGGAGGTAACTCTCCAGGTTGGACCTTTGCATCGGCGAGGCGCCCCGCCGTTCCGACGATGTCATCGTCGAGTTCGTCACCGAATACCGGCACCAGTACGGCCCCCAGATCCGGAACTACGGGCTCTTTCTTGAGCGCATGCTCTGGAACGGTCACACGGCGGGTGAGCGTAGTCCCCGAGATCACCTTCCGGTACACGACATAGCCGACCAACCCGAGGAGCATCCACGATCCCCCGATCCAGAAGGCACGGCCCTGCAGGACGATGACTGCAATCCAGCCTGCGATCGACACCACCGCAGCGAACAGCGTCGGGATCGGCAGAGCGCGGCCAGCGATCTTGATGTTGAAGGGCACCCTGTATGGGCGTTCGCGGTCCGGGTCGGTGAATCGCAGCCTGAGGATCGAAAGATGGGCGATTGCGATCGCGAGGATCGCACCGAAGGCATAGATCCCGGCGAGGAGCTGGATGTCGCCGGGAATCGCCAAGGCGATCGCGATCAGCGTCGCAATCGCAATCGCCACGTGGGGAGTGGCCTTGCGCCGATGCAGCTTCCCCAACAGGCTCGGAATCTGGCGGTTGGTCGCCAACACGTACACGTGCCGTGAAAGACCCAGCATCGAGGTGTTCGCGGCCCAGAAGAGGACCGGAACTGCCACCAGCACCACCAGCCCCTGGAGGCCGTCGGAGAGGATCGACGGCTCGAAACTCCTGACCACCCCGAGGATCGGCTCCTCCGCGTAGGTGGTGCCCAGAGCGGTCATAGGAACGCCCCCTGCAGTCACCTCTACGGGTACGGCCATCAGCGCGACTACGGCGATACCGGCGTAGAAGAGCGGGACGAGAACCGTGGCGACGGAGATCGTCCGCTTGAGATCCTTGCTCTCGAACGCGAGATCCGGTGCCAGGTCGCTGGCGGCCTCGATGCCGGCGAAAGCGATCGTCGAGAGCACCGCGGCCGTGATGATGTCATCGACGCTGGGGCTGGTGAAGAGGTTCATCTCCGCCGTGAGGGCGGATGGGTCGAAGACGACCGCCAGCCCCACCACGATCACGATGAGCTGGAGGCCCAGGTCGGCAAGGGCGATCAGCATCAGCCTCCCCTGCCTGCTGCGACCGGTCACCCCGATCACGTTCATCACGCCCGCCGCAACGATCACCGCTATTGCGACAACTGTCTCGGGGAGACCGCCTGAGAACGAGTCGGAAATGGGCGTCAGGTAGTGGGCGACGCTCACAGCGGCAGCCGCGATGACGATCAGGTAATCGATCAGGATGGCCCATCCGGCGATGAAGCTGATCAACTCGTTGAAGGCGTGCCGGGCGAAAGTGGATGACCCACCCCGCTCACGGAACATCGCCCCTCCCTCGACGTAGGACATGGTGGTCAGGGCGAAGACCAACCCTGCACCGAGGAGGATCAACGGGGTGAGGCCCAGTCCCTTGCCGGCGATGACTCCCAATGAGAAGTAGATCGAAAACCCGACCGTCGTCGATGCAACCGCGTACAGCAGCGGGGGTCCGGTGAACTTGCCCAGTTTCACTTGCGTCTCGATATGTAGAGACGTCCGATCCCGAGTCCGATGAACAGGAGTCCGAACAGGAATCCGGCCGATGTGACGCTGCCACCACGCGAGAACGTGAGGGCGAGGATGATCACCCCGAACCCGATGATGGTCACCGAGAAAGCCCTGACGGCCATCCTGTAGCCGTCCTCCGGGCCCTTGCGCTGGCCGCTCATACGACCTCCAGATCATGTCGCAGAGCGGCGGCAGGAGCCTCACGCTCCGCTTCCGGATCGCCGACAACAACCACGCGACAGGGACGCTGCGCGAGGATCTTCTGGAGGTCTCCTCCGATCAGCGGTTTGCCTCCCCGATATCTCAGGTCTACCACCAACGCGGTCGCCTTCACCTTCAGAGCCTCCCGGATTGCCGTCTGGCCTGCCTCGTCAGGTCTGATCGGCTGGACCTGACCAGACACCTTCGATCCTCCGATCAGTTTCGCCTGCTCGACCTTGGATTGAGCGGCCTCGATTTCAGCCGCCAGCGTGTCGTCGAGCGTGTCATCGATCGGCAGATGCTTCGGAACGGTGACGAAAGCCAGTACGTGGATGCCCCTGCGGCGGCGAGATGCGAGACTGATCGCCGTCTCGACGGTCTTGCGTGGGAACCCCGGCTTGTCCTCCAGCACGAGCATCACGCTCTCGTATTCGACTTCCTCCACGCCGAGTGACTCGGGCATCTGCATCTCCTCTGTTCTCGTCAGCGAGAGGCCCTGACTGCGGCGAAAGAAGAAAAAGATCAGCCCACCCACCAGCATCCATACGAATCCGATCACGAGGGTCTCGGGGTTCAGCGCGATCACCACCAACCAGGCGGTGAAGGTTCCGAGACCCCCGAACACAGCGGTCATCGGAACGGAGACGCCTCGGATACTCAGGTTCACGCGCTTCGGCTGCCACGCCCTTGCTCGCTCCGGATACTTCTGGCGGAGCCGGATCAGCGATACATGGGCGATCGTGAACGAGAGCATCGCGCCGAACGAGTAGAGAGTCGCCATGAGCCTTACCTCGCCCGGCATCAACGCGATGATCGCTACCCCTGAGAAGATGAGTATCGAAACGTAAGGCGTACGGAATCTGGGATGGACCCGCCTCAGACGCTCGGGCAATTGCCGGTAGTGACCCATCGAGAAGGTGAGCCTCGAAACCCCGATGAGTGCCGCGTTGGTCGCGGTGATCAGGATTATCGCGGCGATGATCGCGACGTAGATACGGAGTCCGTCCGTCAATGCGGCTCCGACTCCGAGGTTGTCGACTATGCCCAGCACCGGGTTGTCCGCGTACTTGGTCCCCAGGTCCGTCGAGTAGGTGCCGTTGCGCTCGACGACCGGCATCGCTGACAGCGCGACGATCGGAAGCAGCGTGTAGATCCCGACTACGGCAAGCACGGTCAGACCAGCGCCCCGCGGAATATTCCTGGCTGCATCCTTGGTCTCCTCCGCCATGTTCGAGATCGTCTCGATGCCCGTGTAGGCGATCATTCCGACCGCGACTCCGAGGACGAAATCCCCCCAGGTGGGGGCGACCCCGAAGCTCACGTTCGAGACGAGGATCTCGGGGCTGAAGACGAGGAAGAGGCCGATCAACACCAGCAGGAGCTGCGTCAACAGGTCTCCAACTGCGAGCACCAGATTGAGCCGGGACGATTCCTCGGTCCCCTTGATATTCAGAACGGCCAGCGCGACTATCAGCAGTGCCCCGGCGATGACGTCCCCCGGGGCCCGACCGAGCGGCTCCCAGAAGACCGCGAGGTAGTGAGGCACGAAGTAGGCCGAGATCGCGATCGTGATCGTGTAGTTGAGCAACTGACCCCAACCCGCGACGAAGCTCGCACTCTCGTTGAATGCGTGGCGGGCGAAACTCGACGAGCCTCCTGCCTCCGGAAACATCACGGTCGCTTCGACGTAGGTAGCGGCAGTGCAGATGAAGATGAGTCCCGCGATCACGAAGGCGACGGGGGTCAGGCCGAGAGCGAAGGCGGCGGTGACGCCGAGTGCGTAGTAGATCGAGGAGCCGACATTCCCGTATGCGGCGGAGAACAGTGCCCCGGGCCCATGGACCCTCGCAAGTGACTCATCCCTTGGAATTCGTCTAGCCATTGAACGCCCTACGAATATACGCCTGCTCCGGGCGCCGACAGGCCCCTCGCCGCCGCTGCATCGAGCTTCTCAGAACGCCCACCGAGACGAAGACGACCCCCGGCCTCGTGGTCGGGGGTCGTCTGTCAGGCTCGGTTGACGAGGTCGCCTTAGAGCGCGATGATCGGGATGATCAGGATGGCGACGATGTTCGCAACCTTGATCATCGGGTTGATAGCAGGACCAGCGGTGTCCTTGTACGGGTCACCCACCGTGTCTCCGGTGACGGATGCTGCGTATGCCTCACCCTTCTTGCCGCCGAACGCTCCGTCTTCGATCAACTTCTTCGCGTTATCCCACGCACCACCACCTGCGGTCATCGAGAGCGCTGCGAACACGCCTACGACGATGACCCCCATCAGCAGTCCGCCGAGGGCCTGGTACGAAATGACGCCGACGATAACCGGCACGACGATCGGGATCAGAGACGGAAGGATCATCTCCTTCTGGGCCGCCGCGGTCACGATGCTCACGGCCTGTCGATAGTCGGGCTTGTCCTTGCCCTTCATGATTCCGGGCTTCTCCTTGAACTGCCTGCGGACCTCTTCGACCACACCGCCCCCGGCACGACCGACGGCTTCGATGGAAAGCGCCGCGAACAGGTAGACCATGATCCCGCCTATCAGGAGGCCGATCAGCACGGGCGGATCAGCGATATCGAAGCTGAGGTTGATATTCCCTGCCTCGGCTTTCAGCTCGTCTATGAATGCGCTGAACAGGACGAGCGCCGCCAATGCGGCCGAGCCGATCGCATATCCCTTCGTGACGGCCTTAGTGGTGTTGCCGACCGCGTCGAGCGGATCGGTCACATCACGGACCTTCTTGGGCAGCTTCGCCATCTCGGCGATACCTCCGGCATTATCGGTGATCGGACCGAACGCGTCGAGCGCAACGATCAATCCGGTCAGTGAGAGCTGGGCCATCACGGCGATACCGATGCCGTAGATACCCTCGGTCCCACCTCCTGCGAGCTTCCACGATCCTAGGATCGCGAGGGCGAGGACCAGCACCGGTGCAGCGGTCGACTGGAGTCCCTGGGCGAGTCCCTGGATGATGTTGGTCGCGTGACCTGTCTGGGACGCCTCGGCGATCGTCTTGACCGGCCTGAAGCGAGTCGAGGTGTAGTAGTCGGTGATGATGAAGAGGAACGCAGTCACACCGACGCCGATCAGGGCGCAGAACCAAAGGTCGAGCACGCTCACACCAGCGAACTCGACTCCGGCCTTCTCCAGCGGCCCGGTCATGAGCCAGTCGGTGATCGGGTAGAAGGCAGCCGCGGAGAGGATCGCCGATACCGCCAACCCGATGTAGAGAGCCCGCTCCACGTGACCCTTCTTGCTGCGGACGAAGAAGGCGCCGATGATCGAGGCGAGGATCGCTACGCCGCCGATCGCGAGCGGGTAGATAGCTACCTCGCGGGGCGCATCGGTGAAGGTAAGGACACCCAGCAGCATGACCGCGACAGCGGTGACTGCATAGGTCTCGAACAGGTCGGCCGCCATACCGGCACAGTCGCCGACGTTGTCTCCTACGTTGTCGGCGATCACCGCGGGGTTGCGGGGATCGTCCTCGGGAATGCCGGCTTCGATCTTTCCGACCAAGTCGGCACCGACGTCAGCGGCCTTGGTGAAAATTCCGCCGCCGAGACGGGCGAACACCGAGATCAACGAACCTCCGAAGCCGAGACCGATCAGTGCATCGACAGCCTCCTTGTCGGAGTAGTCGAGCAGGATGAGGACCCCGTAGTAGCCGGCCACGCCAAGCAGAGCAAGTCCGACGACCAGCATGCCGGTAACCGATCCACCCTTGAAT
>JAUMFR010000214.1:0-19218 GCA_032119755.1 Solirubrobacterales bacterium
ACCAACAGAGCGAAGGGCGTGTAGGTGGCGGCGATGAATACGAGGATCATCGTGTGGTCGAGTCGACGCATCCACTGACGGGCGGACGGCCTCTTCCAGTCCACCCGGTGATAGACGGTGCTGACACCGAACAGACCCAGCAGGCCGAGGACGTAGATCCCGATCGCGAGCCGAGGCTCACCCGGGGCCGCAAACACGAGCAGGGTCACACCGGCGATCAGGAAGGCGAAGAAAGCCCAGGTATGGGAGACGCCGCGAAGGCTCGGCTTGGCGGCGGCGATCGCATCTGCGATCTTCTCCCCGGCCTCGCTGGCGGCCTCTCGAGCGGCCTCGGTCGCTTCGGAGAACTTCTCCCCTGCGACGCCCGCTGCATCGGAGATTCTCTCACTGGCTTCACCGGCCGCCTCGACGATCCGGTCTCCGGCGGTCTCGGCAGCGTCTGCGATCTTCCCGCCAGCGGCCTCGGCGGCTTCTCGAGCGGCTCTCACCGGACCGGTGACCGGATCGGGGATTTGCTCGGGAGAATCTCCAAATTGCGTCAAGGTTCTTCGAAAGATAGTCGGCCGACGCCCCGGGGTCGCTAGATTCGAAAACCGAGGACGAGGGAACGGGCCTAGAGCCTGCAATCCCTCTCCCTTTAGAGACCTTTTACGTCCGGCCCAGGCGGGATATTGATCGGCCCACCCAGGCATCTATCGAGAGGAGAAATCAAATGGCCAGGGCAGCTTCGAAGTCCCATAACGCAGCAACCAACGAGGGCCTGGCCATCGAACGCCGGTTCTCCACTGACGGAGTCCACCCCTTCGACGAGATCGAATGGGAGATGCGCGACGCGATCATCGGCGATCCCGCCGACCCCGCCTTCGAGCAGCGTCAGGTCGAGTTCCCGAAGACCTGGACCCAGAACGCCACCAACATCGTCGCCCAGAAGTACTTCCGGGGACAGCTCGGCTCCGACGACCGCGAGGGCTCGGTGAAGCAGATGGTCGGACGCGTCGCCGGCACGATCGCCCAGTGGGGACGCGACGGCGGCTACTTCGCAACCGACGAGGATGCCGATGCCTTCGAGGCCGAACTGACATCGATCCTGGTCAACCAGCGCGCAGCGTTCAACTCACCGGTCTGGTTCAACGTCGGGTTCGAGGAGAACCCACAGTGTTCGGCCTGCTTCATCCTCTCCGTGGAAGACACCATGGAGTCGATCCTCGGCTGGAACACCAAGGAGGGCACGATCTTCCGCGGCGGTTCCGGTTCGGGCATCAACCTCTCCAACATCCGCGGTTCGGTCGAGCCTCTCTCCAAGGGCGGGCTCGCCTCCGGTCCGGTCAGCTTCATGCGCGGCGCCGATTCCTGGGCCGGCACCATCAAGTCGGGCGGCAAGACGCGACGCGCTGCCAAGATGGTCGTGCTCGATATCGATCATCCGGATATCGAGGACTTCGTCTGGTGCAAGGCCCGAGAGGAGGACAAGGCTCAGGCACTGGCCGACGCGGGCTTCGATATGTCGATCGACGGTGAGGGATTCACCTCGATCCAGTACCAGAACGCCAACAACTCGGTTCGCGTCACCGACGACTTCATGCAGGCCGCTGAGGCGAAGGCCGACTGGAATCTGGTCGCTCGCGACGGAGGAGTGGTGACCAAGACGCTCCCGGCAGAGGAGCTGATGACCCAGGTCGCCGAGGCCGCATGGCGCTGTGCGGACCCGGGTATCCAGTACGACACGACGATCAACCGCTGGCACACCTGTCCCGAGTCGGGGCGGATCAATGCGTCGAACCCGTGCTCGGAGTACATGCACGTGGACGACTCGGCCTGCAACCTGGCTTCGATCAACCTGATGAAGTTCCGCAACGAGGACGGGACCTTCATGGTGGACGACTTCCGTCACACCGTCGACATCCTCTTCCTCGCTCAGGAGATCGTGGTGGGCCCGTCCAGCTACCCGACCGAAGACATCGGCAAGAACGCCCGAGCCTTCCGTCAGTTGGGACTCGGCTACGCCAACCTCGGTGCGCTGCTGATGTCGAACGGCCTGCCGTACGACTCGGAGGAAGGTCGCGCGATGGCCGGTGCCATCACCGCCCTGATGACCGGACGCGGCTACCGTCGCTCGGCCGAGATCGCAGACGCGATCGGCCCGTACGAGGCGTACGAGAAGAACCGCGATGCCCACAACAACGTGATGCGGATGCACCGCGACGCCTCCTACGAGCTGAGCGAAGAACTGGTCGAGGAGACGCTCCTCGCCGCCGCCCGGGAAAGCTGGGACGAGGCTGTCGAGTTCGGTGAAGAGCACGGTTACCGCAACGCTCAGGCAACGGTGCTCGCTCCCACCGGGACGATCAGCTTCCTGATGGACTGCGACACGACCGGCATCGAGCCTGACTTCTCGCTGGTCAAGTTCAAGGAGCTTGTCGGTGGAGGACAGATGAAGATCGTCAACGGCTCGGTGCCGCTGGCGCTGGAAACCCTCGGCTACACCCAGGCCGAGATCGAGCAGATCGAAGCTCACATCAACGAGCACAACACGATCGTCGGTGCCCCGGGCCTCAAGCCCGAGCACCTCGAGGTGTTCGACGTGGCGGTCGGGGAGCGCTCGATCTCCCACACCGGACACATCGACATGATGGCCGCGACGCAGCCGTTCATCTCGGGTGCCATCTCCAAGACGGTCAACCTGCCGGAATCGGCCACCGTGGAAGACATCGCCGAGGCCTACACCTACGGCTGGAAGCAGGGTCTGAAGGCGCTCGCGATCTACCGCGACGGTTCGAAGACCGCCCAGGCGCTCCGCACCTCCGACAAGGACGATGCCGACGTCGGTGCGGACGCATCGGCGGAGCCGGTCCGTACCCGGATGCCGAACGAGCGCCAATCGATCACCCACAAGTTCAACATCGGCCAGCAGGAGGGCTACATCACCGCTGGCATGTACGAGGACGGCTCGCTCGGCGAGATCTTCCTCACCGATGTCGGCAAGGAGGGCTCGACGATCAAGGGCATGATGAATGCGTTCGCCACAGCGATCTCGATCGGGCTGCAGTACGGAGTCCCGCTCGAGGTGTTCGTGAACAAGTTCAGCTACGTGCGCTTCGAGCCAGAAGGGATCACCCGCAACCCGGAGATCCCATTCGCCAAGTCACTGCCCGACTACATCATGCGCTGGCTTGCGAGCCGCTTCGTCACCGACTACGACTACCTGGAGGGTCTGGGCATCCTGACCGAGGAGGTCAGGCGTCGCCGCGAGGCCCAGCAGGCACTGCCGATCGGCGATACCGCCGGTCCGGCCAACGGAGACAGCGGCGGTTCGAGCAACGGCGGTAACGGGAGCCCTGAGGCGTCGGCTGACACGGTCGAGCCAGCTCCTGCCACTGCCGCTCTGACAGACACGCCGCCCGTGGTCCCGGCCAAGATGGAGGGCCTGGAACTCGGTCCCGCATGCGACCAGTGCGGAGGCATGATGCAGCGGACCGGCTCCTGCTACACCTGCCCCAGTTGCGGCAACAACACCGGTTGCGGCTGAGGCCGAGCGGGTTCACATCCGATTGACTTAGAACGGGGCGGGAGACCGCCCCGTTCGCTAAGGTGGACGACCTTGACTCGTTCACGAAAGACCAAGATCGGACTCGCCACCGTGGCCGCAACTGCTCTGGTGGCCCTTCCCGCCTGCGGCTCCCAGCCCGCTGTCTGCCAGAAGGAAGACAACCTCAGCGGCGCAGTAAGCAAGCTCGGAAGCGCCATCACCTCGGTCAACCCCTCACAGATCCAGTCCGCTGGCCAAGAAGTCCAGGCCGATGCCAATGCCCTCGTGACTTCTGCCCAGAACACCTATCCGGGGCAGACCGCGGAGGTGAAGTCTTCGGTCCAGAACCTCACCCAAGACATCAACAACTTCGCCAACGCCTCGGACAAGACCACCGCTGCACTCGCCCTGGTCGGCTCGCTCAGCCAGGTCAAAACCGCATTCGAGGGGCTGAAGCAGAAGTACCAGGGAACCTGCGGCTAGGACAACGTCGCTCCTGCTGATTCTGGGCGCCGCAAGCGCTCGAGGGCCCGGAAGACCGGGCCTTTTTCATGTCCTCAGCGGGGTCCCCAGACCAGTTTGTTGCCGAGCAACTGACTGACGGTGACCAGCTTGTAGCCGCGGGACTTGAGCGAAGAGATGATCGAGGGAAGCGCCGCGACCGTCTGGCTGCGGATGCCGCCTCCGTCATGCATCAACACGATCGATCCGGAGCCGGCAGAGGCGCCGACCGATGCAATCGATCCGGAGCCCGGCGTGGTCCAGTCCATCGTGTCGCGGTCCCAGTTGACGGTGGTCATCCCGTTCGACCGCGCTGCAGAGAGAACCCCGCTGTTGACCGCGCCATACGGGGGCCGGAAGCTGCAGGGCTTGAAGCCCGTCGCCCTCTGGATCGCACGGTTGGTGGACCTGAGGCTCGAGTAGCCCGGGTAGATCTCGTGGTGGAGAGAGTGGTTTGCGATCTCGTGTCCCTGGCGGCTCATCTTCTTCAGGAGCTTCGCGCCGCTGCCACCGACCTGTTCTCCGATCACGAAGAAGGTCCCCTTGGCGTTCCTGCTGTTGAGGATCTTCACGATCGAGGAGGTCGCCGGGGCAGGGCCGTCGTCGAAGGTCAAGGCAACTCTCTTGCGTTTGCGCGGGCCGTTCAGCACCAGGCCCTTGTTCCTCGGCTTGCAGGCCTCCACATAAGGCTCGACGAACTCACGCTTGAGCCAGCGGTCATCCGGAGCGAGGTCGGCGCAGGCGGCTGGATCGCAGTCGGGGAGGCCGAGGTAAGAGGTCGCGGCGCGCCAGTTGTACTTGGCTGTAGTGAATCCGAAGGTTCCCAACGGGGCCCGGGCGATGAAGCTACGGGTGTTCGGGCGACTCACCTTCGACTCCACCTTGCGCTTGTTCACGACCGTGCCCGAATCGTCGAGTTTCGAGACCACCATTTCGTTGCCTTCCGCGCCATCGAGCTTGTGGCGGATACAGATCCTGTTGGTGTCACCTCCCTGCTTGACCTCCACGCATACGTACGAGGTACCGACGCCCAACGTGTCCGGTGATCCGTCCAGATCGGGTGTTCCCCACTCGCCCGATGTACGAACCTCGATGATCGCGTCCTTCCCCGACTGGGTGATCTCCGCTCGGGTGATGTCGAGAGGACCCGAGACGTCGTTCGCATCGGTGACCGGCTTGGCCGGTGCACTGTGTGCCACAGCGAGACCGAGCCCCACCGCGAGGGTGAGTGTCACGATTGCCACCACGTATCTCACGCTTGCCTTGCTGTCTGTGCGCTGATCGAATGCCATCTGCATCACTCACCGTATAACCCAAGAGGGCGGCGTTCGGAGCGGCTGGCATGATGGCTCGGTGAGCGACATCGCGGACAAGCTGCTTGAGGGCCTGAGCAACGCCGCCATGATGGCCTGGGAGGTGTGGTGGGCACTCGTCCTGGGCTTCGCCATCTCCGCGATCGTCCAGGCATGGATCCCGCGTGAGCGGGTCGAACGCGCTCTCTCGGGCGGTGGTCTGAGCGCGGTGAGCAAGGCGACCGTGCTCGGCGCAGCCTCTTCGTCGTGCTCCTACGCCGCGATCGCAATCGCCAGGTCACTGTTTGCAAAGGGTGCATCGGCCGTGACCGCACTCGCCTTCCAGTTCGCCTCGACCAATCTGGTCTGGGAGATCGGACTCGTCCTCTGGGTGCTGCTCGGTTGGCAGTTCACCCTGGCCGAGTACCTGGGAGGAATCCTGATGATCATCCTGATGGCTGCGATGCTGCGACTCTTCGTCTCTCCGAGGCTCGAGGAGATCGCTCGCCGAAATGCCGAACAGGCCGCTCCCGGCCACCAACACCACATGGCCGGCTCCGAGATGCCGTTCCGCGAGCGTGTCCGCTCGGCCGACGCGTGGTCCGACGTAGCCCACAACTTCCGCGGGGACTGGCAAATGCTCTGGAAGGAGATCGTGATTGGCTTCCTGCTGGCCGGCTACATCGCACTGCTCGGCCAGGACTTCTTCAACGGCCTCTTCCTGGTCGGCGAGACCGGCTTCTGGCCGACGCTCTGGAACGTGATAGTCGGCCCGCTCATCGCGGTCGCGAGCTTCGTCTGTTCCATTGGCAACATCCCCCTGGCTGCCGTGCTCTGGTCGGGCGGGATCTCGTTCGCCGGAGTACTCGCCTTCATCTTCGCCGATCTGATCGTCTTCCCGATCATCCTCGCCTACCGCAAGTACTACGGCTGGAAGTTCGCGCTACGGATAGTCGCCCTGATGTTCGTGACCATGGTGCTGGCCGCACTGGCGATCGACGGCCTGTTCAACGTCGCCGGGATCATCCCGACCGACCGACCCTCCACCGAGGAGGTATTCGGGCACGTCGAGGCCGATTACCGGATGTGGCTCAACCTAATCGCCCTGATCGTCTTCGCCATCCTGATCGCGATGACCATTCGTCGCGGTGCCACCGATCCGGTATGTGGCATGAAGGTCGACAAGGCCAAGGGCATCAAGCTCCAGACCGACTCAGGCAACGTCTACTTCTGCTCCGAGCACTGCCGCCACCAGTTCGAGGCGGATCCGCGCAAGTACGCCTCAGGCTGAAGGGAGCCTCAGAGAGGGGCGCGCATCAGGAACGGCACCTTCGGAAGCGAAACGCGGTTGGCCGACCCCTTGTGTTCGATCACCCAGGCACCGGGGCCAACGTCCCATGTCCGGTAGGGAGTGTCACTGCCCATCGTTCGCACGTTCCAATGGAACTCCGCTGCGCCGGTGACGAAGTGGTTGAACTCCGTCTTGAAGTCGATCCCCATCGCTCCGTAAGGATTTTCGTACCAGGCGTTGTTCCAACCTGGCCGTGAATCGACCGGGCGTACTCCGATCGGCCTCACCACTCCGCCGCTTCGCATCAACTGAGTTACCCGATACTCGTTTCGGTAGAGGTTCTTGTAAGACGAACACCAGGTGGTCGTGCGCGGACAGACCGTGGGATGTGCGACCCGGTGTTGAACCGAGTACCAACCCTTCTCGGGGAACGAGTCGGGGTTGGAGGCTCGCAGCTCCGACACCTTTCCGTATGAGTTGATCGCGTTGGCCAACTTCACCACTCCCGATGGCTGAAGCGGCGTATAGGGGTTGACCGAGAAGTAATCGGCAACGACCCAAGCCTTGTTGTCCGGAGCGCCTCTGTAGAGGATCTGACCGGTCTCGAGCCGGGGCAGGTCCATCCTCTTGGCGACCGTTGCGACCGAATAGTCATCGGTTCCGTACATCTCGGTCTGGACCCGACGCTGGAGACTCTGCGCGACGCCGGGCCGATTCCTCAACCCTTCAGCCAGCGGTTTGATGAATCCGTAGGTGTCGAGCACGTCCACGTAGTAGTCGATGAAGAAGTTCTGGGCTGCCGCCAACTGACGGGTAACGACCGGTGCGGTCTTGGAATTCAACTGAGCCGGGTTGGTGACGCCAGCCTGGTTGTCCTGCAGCCGCTTGTTCAAGATCCAGGCTGCGTACGCCAAGCCGTTCTCTCCGCCTCGATCCTCGGTGCCGGTGAACTGAGCCGCGACGAGCTCGACATTGCTGGATGTGAGGTTCGCCTGGGCGATCAGCTCCTGCTTCCATGCCGCAACGGCTGGCTTGATGGCCCTTACAGTCCCGTCGATGCCCTGACAGGTCTTGCGCTTCAGCGTCGACTGCTCCAGGCAGACCGAGATCCTCTCCCAGGCCTTCAGAGCGCGGCGGCCGTTCAGAGCCTCGGGTCTCAGCGCGTTGATGTACTCGTCGAGCACTGAGGTGTCGAGCGTCTGCTGCAGCAGCTGAAGACGAGCTCTGGTCTCCTTTTGATGCACCTCGATCTGAGCCGACAACTGGCGCACCTCCTTGAGGATCGCGCGGATGTTGTCCGAGTCACTGGCGCCACAGGGCTGGCCGACCTCGATGTTCTTGAGACAGGTCTTGACCTTGTTGAAGGCCTCGTATCCCGCGGAGAGGATCGAGCCGGGTTCGACGGCGACAGTCGCCGAGGGACTCGACTTCTCCATGGCAGCAGGAGACGAGGCCGGGACCACCAGTGCGGTCAAGACCCCCGCGGCTGCGAGAAGTGTTCCTGCCCTGCGCTTCATCGAGCACGTGAGACTACCAACGGGGCGACAGCTGCGGCGCCGATGGTGCCTGCTCAACCCACAGTCACCCGCACCCGCCGCACCGCTGAGACACCGCCGAGATAGGGATAGATGCCTTGGTCTTTCACCACCGCACGCAGTTCGTAGACGGTCGTGCTCGACGTTGCCCGAAAGCAATACCGGTAGGTCATCGTTCCGTCAGATCTGGTGACGGCATCGCCGAAGGTCATCCAGCGAGATGAACCCCTCGCTCGGCCCTGAAGACCCATGACCACTCCGCCGTTCTGCGGTCCGGGTACGGAACCAGTGATCTCGACGCACCCACCTCCCTTCAAACGCACACGACTCAAGCGGAGCGACGGCTTGGTCCGAACGCGGACCGTGACTTCGCGTACCCAGATCACCGAGCCGGCGCGCTGGATGAGACGGATTTCCCTCGAGTGTCCCGCCCCGAGCCTCATGGCAAAGCGACCGTCCGGTCCGCTGCGCATCTCCGCGAACTCACGAAACGCTCCAGACGATCCGAGCGACCTCTCCTGCACACAGATCACGGCACCGGAGACCGGTGCGCCTGTCGGGGCCGTGACCTTCCCCGACAACTCTGGGGAACTGCCGTACTCGAGAATCGGACTCTGGTCGAGACCCGGACCGATTCCGGCTCGAAAGGATGACGCGCTGGTCGGAGAGCTGGGGCAACTGTTGTCTACCTCGATCGATGTCACCTGGCAGGTGCGATTCGCTTCTGCAAGGCCCGGCGTGGAGACATCGAAGGCGCAGACCTCGACGCGATTCACTCCGTCGAGAAAGGGCGCAGCTTCTGTGTCGAGT
The DNA here is from genome assembly GCA_032119755.1 of Solirubrobacterales bacterium. Lineage (GTDB taxonomy): Bacteria > Actinomycetota > Thermoleophilia > Solirubrobacterales > 70-9 > CAIUSP01. Next base: position 8,956 of record JAUMFR010000214.1, read on the forward strand.
GCGATTGCACTCTCGGACTCGGCGGGGCATGGTGAATAACCCGCGAAGGTGCCGGAGGATGTCTCTCGGCATCCGGAGGCGATCCGGGATTCGACCACCACGCCATTGACCGTCACTTCGACACGATGGATCCCGGACTCACGATCCCGGGCAACGACCCCGACGAAGGTCTCTCCGGCTTTCAGCCCCGGGGAGACCAGCGGTCCTGAAAGCTCGAGAACAGGTTCAACTCGATCGGCGACCGTCAAGTACATATTGCGGGCGAAGAGATGAGCATCCTTCCCGCCTTCACATCCCTTCTCGAGAAAGCATCCCAGACGAAGGGCGATTGCCTCGCCGTCGGGTGCGACAGCACCATGAAGACGATAGGAGCCATTGGTGTCATCCCCTAGACAGCGGGTACCGACACTCGTCCGTTCGAAGCAGATCCTTCCCACGAGACCATTGGAGTCTCGAATGTGTGCTCGCACCGACCACCCGACGATGGGTAGGTGGGGCGAGGGCGAGACCGTCCTCCATCTTCCCCAACGTGACCCGGAGGTCCTGCCCTCTTCTACCTCCAACTTCAGGCCAGCGGAACCCGAACCACCACAAGCTGCCGCAGAGCGGAACCGGGTGGAGTTCCGGTCGAACTTGAATGAGTGAGCTGCAGCGGACTGATCACCGCACATGGCGACGGTGAACTGACCTGCCTGGGCCTGATTGGGTATCACGAGCATCAAGAGGAGAACCCCTGCTGCATACAACGTGGGAAGGTGGTTGCGCATCTCGAACTTGTTCATTCCTTGGCTCCTCTCCTGGTCGATCGGACTACTGCTCGAACCCGAATTGCGGCTGATTGGCTGATTGCGCTCTGGCTGACCCACTGGTCGGAGGGGGTGGCTTCGGTTCCGCCGAGGGCTGAGAGCTCTCGAACGAGAACTGATCTGCCGAGTTCTCCTCAGGGGTGACCGGCGGGACGTCTGTTTCGCCTGAACCATCTGTGCCGGGCACTTCGTCCGTTGCCTCGTCGTCCGAAGTCGGCAAGGGCAGAGCAACCGAGGGTGGGGTCTCGACATCTCGAACCTGCGCTGCACTCGAGACCGGTTCAGGCATAACCCCCGTGACTGCGCAGGCAGCGCTGCCCGCCGCCGCCATCCCGCAGACTGCCAAGAGCTTTCCTAGGACGACCGTGCCGCTGCCGCGGGTACCCCCGGCAGAGGCGAGAGTCATCACGCGCTCTCCTATCGAGTCGATCGACTTCGTCACGGTCGCAGAGAGGTTCCTCAGATGATCCGCCACCACCACTGGTGTCGAGTCGAACCAGTCGATTGCGCCGAGCAGAGGCATCGGGAGTCCCAGACCGAACACCCTCCCCGGGACCCGTCGGTACTCACGAAGCCGGGACCGGCAGAAGGCGCAGGTTCGAAGGTGGACTCGAGCCTCGATCAGGTCCTCTCCCTCGGTCTCTCCGTCAGCTATCTGCGAGAGGCAGTCCTCCCAGCGCTGACAGCGCTCCCCCTTCTCGATATCGGCGAACACGTCGAGAAAGCGCTTGCGACCCTCCGCCATGCACCGATTCACCTTGGTGTAGGTCCAGCCGGTGATCTCCTGGATCTCGCTGTAGGAGTAACCCTCCGCCTTGAGGATCAAGGCGCGCACCTCCTGAGGTTTCAGTGCCCTCAACGCCTCGCTGCTGCGACGCACCCTTTCGACCCTCTCGACCCTCTCGTCGGGCTGAGGCCCCTCGAAGGCAATCGCCTCGAACGGGTCGTAGACCTCGGAATCATCGGAGCCCGGGGGCGCTGTTCCGACCAACCGCGCACGCTGGCGTCGGACACCCAGGGCCTCCCGCTTGGTGACGGTCTGCATCCAGCGGATGAGTGACTCCCCGGTGATGGGCGGTGCCTTGGTGAGCAGGATCTCCAGCGCTCGCTGATAGGCGTCCTCCGCATCGTCCACGCAGATCGAGTACCGCCTGGCTGTCCGCCTCAGCGTGCGTTCGTGACGGGAGATCAAGTCGACAGCTGCCTCCTGCCGGAAGTCCCGGAGTTCGCGCTCGCCGAAGGGCGCGGGCCCTCCGCCCAGATCCAGCTCAGCCTGTTCGACAACCTGCTCTGTCATCTCTTCTCCGGCCACTTACAACCCGCTCAATCTGTGGGGTCGCGGGACTAGCCCCCACCCACGACACAAAGCCCCCGCTATTTGCGGCATTCGCGCGACTAAACGGGGGAAACGCGATGACCTCGCCGTTGCGTATTCGGGCGAGGCTGTCGTTTAGCCTCGCCATGTGGCAACCAAGTCAGTAGTCAGTGGTGGAGCGGGGTTCCTGGGTTCGCATCTGTGCGAAGCGCTGCTCGCGCGCGGCGACGATGTGATCTGCCTCGACAACCTCGAGACGGGAAGCCTCGACAACATCTCGCACCTCGAGGGTGAGCGCTTCGAGTTCCGCAACCTCGACATCACCGGGCACGTGGAGATCGAACAGGAGATCGACTTCGTCTTCCACCTCGCCTCTCCGGCCAGCCCGATCGACTACCTCCGCCTGCCGCTCCAGACGCTCAAGGTCGGAGCCGAGGGCACCCGCAACATGCTGGGGCTAGCCAAACACAAGCGGGCGAGGTTCCTGCTTGCCTCGACCTCGGAGGTCTACGGCGATCCGGAGATCCACCCGCAGAACGAGGAGTACTGGGGCCACGTCAACCCGATCGGTCCGCGAGGCGTCTACGACGAAGCCAAGCGCTACGCCGAAGCGTTGACCATGGCCTACCACCGCCAGCAAGGAGTTGACACCTGCATCGTGAGGATTTTCAACACCTACGGCCCGAGGATGCGCCCGCACGACGGTCGCGCGATCCCGACCTTCCTGCGCCAGGCGCTCCAGGACAAGCCGATAACCGTCTTCGGCGAGGGCGAGCAAACGCGCTCGTTCTGCTTCGTCGACGACCTGATCAGGGGACTGATCCTGCTGGCCGACTCCGAGTTCCACATGCCCGTGAACATCGGGAATCCCGACGAGAAGACGATCCTCGAGCTCGCCGAGGCGGTCATCGCCGCCACCGAATCACGCTCCGAGATAGTCCACGAGGCGTTGCCGGTAGACGATCCGCAAACCCGCCAGCCCGACACCACTCGCGCTCGCGAGATCCTCGGCTGGGAGCCGACGGTGAGTCTGGCCGAGGGTCTGCGGCGGACGATCGAACTGGCCGGCGCCGAGGGTCTCATCGGGAGCACCCCCGGGTAATCCCGCGTGGCGACCCCCGACGACAATCCCCAAGCAGAGATCCTCGCCGTGGTCGGCGCCCGGCCGAACATGGTCAAGATGGCACCGTTGCTGCACGCGCTGGCGGATGGAGAGGTCGGGCGGGTGCGACTGGTTCATACCGGCCAGCACTACGACCGTTCTCTTTCGGGAGGCTTCATCGAACTGCTCGGCATGCCCGAGCCCGATGCCAACCTGGAGGTCGGCTCGGGTACTCACGCGGAGCAGACTGCGGCGGTGCTGATCGGGATCGAGAAGGAGATCGCCGACAACGAGCCGGACCTGCTGGTGGTCTCAGGAGACGTGAATTCGACCATGGCTGCCGCGATTGCGGCGGCCAAGGCCGGCGTTCCCGTGTGTCATCTCGAGTCGGGACTGCGCTCGGGCGACTGGACCATGCCCGAGGAGATCAACCGGGTGGTGACCGACCGGATCTCCGACCTGCTCCTTTGCACCTCGCCCGACGCGGTCGAGAACCTGACCGCAGAGGGAATCAGCGGCAACGGGGTTGCCCTTGTCGGCAACACGATGATCGACAGCCTGGTCAGGATCCTTGCGGAGGTGGACCGGACATCGGTGCTCCGAGAGCGAGATCTGGCAAGCCGTGAGTTCGGGCTCGTGACCCTCCATAGACCCGCGTTGGTCGACGATCCTGCGCAGTTGACCGCGGCGATCGACGCGCTGAAAGTTTTGGCCGAGCAGATGCCGGTCGTCTTCCCCGTCCACCCGCGCACCGCGTCGAGGTTGGAGGCGGCGGGGGTCGATGCAAGCGACGCGCTTCGGATACTCGAGCCGATGGACTACCCGGACTTCATCGCGCTCGAGGCGGAGGCCCGAGTAGTCGTAACCGACTCGGGTGGTGTCCAGGAGGAGACCAGCGCGGTGGGCACGCCGTGTCTGACCTACCGCACCACCACCGAGCGGCCGATCACCTGTGAACTCGGAACCAACGAGCTGGTCGGCACCGATCCCGCGGCGCTCTCGGCGGCGATAGAGCGCGTACTCACCGAAGAGGTCCCGGGAGAAGCACCGGGGATTCCCCTCTGGGACGGCGCCGCCGGACCCCGCGCCGCCGACGCGATCGGGACGTTCCTCGGACAGCGGAACTCCGTCTAGGCGCCGTATCCTCAGACCACCGATGGCCAGCGAGAAGACCACAGACGAGAACCGATACATCGCGCCGGTGGTGGGAGCCGAGGACGAGCGCATCTTCACCGATTCAGGGATCGAGATCGACCGCGTCTACGACGCCGACGATGTAGCTCCGAACCTCGAGGATCGACTCGGTGAGCCCGGCGAGTATCCATTCACCCGCGGGGTCCACGACGGGATGTATCGCGACCGCACCTGGACCATGCGCCAGTACGCGGGTTACGCAACCGCGGAAGAGACCAACGAGCGCTACCGGTACCTGATCGATCACGGATCGACCGGTCTCTCGATGGCTTTCGATCTCCCCACCCAACTCGGCCGCGACTCCGACGACCCTCTCTGCAACGGCGAGGTCGGCAGGACTGGAGTCGCGATCGACACGATCGAGGACATGCGGATCTGTTTCGAAGGGATCCCGCTCGACAGCGTCTCGACCTCGATGACGATCAACGCGCCTGCCGCGGTGCTACTCCTCCTCTACCAACTCGTCGGCGAGGAGCAGGGCGTCGAATCCACCGAGCTCCGCGGGACCGTCCAGAACGACGTGCTCAAGGAGTACATGGCCCGCGGCAACTACATCTACCCGCCTGAGCCGACGATGCGGCTCACCACCGACATCTTCGCCTACTGCGACGAGTTCGTCCCGAAGTGGAACACGATCTCCATCTCGGGGTACCACATCCGCGAGAAGGGATGCTCGGCAGTTCAGGAGGTCGCCTTCACCCTCTCCAACGCGATCGCCTACGTGCAAGCGGGCATCGACGCAGGGCTCGATCCGAATACCTTCGGCAAGCGGCTCGCCTTCTTCTTCAACTGCCATAACAACGTCTTCCAGGAGATCGCGAAGTTCCGCGCCGTGCGGAGGATGTGGGCGGAGATCATGCGCGACCGCTTCGGAGCAACCGACGAGAAGGCGCAGATGATCCGCTTCCACACCCAGACCGGCGGGGTGACCCTGCAGGCTCAACAGCCAGAGGTGAACATCGTCCGCGTGGCGCTGCAGGGGTTTGCGGCGGTATGTGGCGGAACCCAGTCGCTGCACACCAACGGCTTCGACGAGGCACTCGCCCTGCCGACCGAGCGCTCGGCGCGGATCGCTCTCCGCACCCAGCAGGTCCTCGCTCATGAATCCGGTGCGGCAGAGACGGTCGACCCGCTCGCAGGGTCGTACTTCGTCGAGTTCGAACTCCGCGCGCGCGAGTTGATGGCGAAGGTCGAGGAGCAGGGTGGCTCGGTCAACGCGCTCGACTACATGCAGCGCGAAATCGAGGAGTCGGCTCAGTCCTACCACGAGCGCTACCAGTCGGAGCAGGACGTGATCGTCGGGGTCAACAGGTACGTCTCCGACGAGCCGGACGATGTGGACATCCTCAAGGTGGACCCGGAGTCCGAGCGCAAGCAGGTCGAGCGCCTGACCAGATGGAAGCAGGGTCGCGACAACGACGCGGTGACTGCTCGACTGGGAGAACTGCGAACGGCGGCCGAAGGCAGCGACAATCTCCTGCCCCCGATCCGCGAAGCCCTGCGCGCCGGTGCCTCGATCGGTGAAGTCTGCGGTGAGATGCGCGAAGTCTTCGGCGAGTATCAGGGCGGAACCTTCTTCTAGCCACGCCTGCTCAGGCGTGGCCCACGGCTGGCCCCTGCCTGAGGCCCTCGGTTTTTCCGCTCCAGAAAGCGAAAAGACGCGTTTCTCACGCTTGCAAGATTGCGGCCCGCGGGAGGGAATCGCAGCGCACGGCGAAATCCTCAGGCGAATGGCTACAGCAGAGAAAACGCTGGTGAAGTCACTCCCTGAACTCTGGGAGTTGGTGAACCAACCCGAACGAATGCAGGGCCTGATCTCGGCCCTCGTCGGCCGTGCCGCCGAGGTCAAGGTCACGGCGAAGGAACCCGAGGTGCGGCTCGCCTGGGAGGCTGCAGCGGTAGAGGAACAGGCCAGCATCGAGATCGAGATGGAAGAGAAGGGCTGGGGAACCCACGTCAAGATCGAGGTGCAGCGCGATGATGAGACCGGCCTCGAAGACTGGCTGGAAGCGCTGATCGAGGAGTTCTCGGCTCACGACCGTCGCCCCTTCCAAGGTCTGGTCTGATCGCAAACGGGCGGAGCAGGAGCGCTGCGAGGCAGCGCGCCACCTGCCACTGGGAATAGACTCCGCCTCGCGTGAGCGAGAAGACCCCGGAAACCCACGAGGAACGACTCGCCCAACTCGCCGATCTGCGCGAGCAGATCCTTCATGCCGGAAGCGAGGCCGCGGTCGAGAAGCATCACGCCAAGGGCAAACTGACCGCCCGCGAGCGGATCGAAAAGCTACTCGACCCGGGCAGCTTCGAGGAGCTCGACTCGTTCGTGCGTCATCGCACCCACGACTTCGACATGGACTCAAAACGCCCTTACGGCGACGCGGTCGTGACCGGTCACGGCACCGTGGATGGCAGGCCCGTATTCGTGTTCAGTCAGGACTTCACCGTGTTCGGCGGATCGCTCGGCGAAGTGATGGCCGAGAAGATGTGCAAAGTGATGGATCTGGCCGCTCAGGTCGGCGCTCCGGTGGTCGGTCTGAACGACTCTGGCGGCGCCCGCATCCAGGAGGGCGTGGTCTCGCTCGGTGCCTACGGCGACGTCTTCGTCCGCAACGTCAAGTGCTCGGGGGTGATCCCGCAGATCAGCGTGATCATGGGGCCCTGCGCCGGTGGAGCCGTGTACTCACCGGCCATGACCGACTTCATCTTCATGGTCAAAGAGACCTCTCACATGTTCATCACCGGACCCGAGGTGATCAAGACCGTCACCGGTGAGGAGGTCGAGTTCGAGGAACTCGGCGGTGCGATGACCCACAACTCCAAGTCCGGTGTCGCCCATTTCGCCTCCGAAGACGAGGAGAGTTGCCTCGAGGACGTTCGCTACCTGCTGAGCCACCTCCCCTCGAACAACCTCGAGATAGCGCCGCGCTTCGAACCAACCGATGACCCCGAGAGGATGGATCCGGAGCTCGACACGATCGTTCCCGACGACCCGACCAAGCCGTACGACATGCGCGAGGTGATAGGCAGGGTGGTGGACGACGGAGAGTTCTTCGAGGTACACGAGCACTTCGCCAAGAACATCGTCTGCGGGTTCTCACGGCTCGACGGCTACTCGGTAGGAGTGGTGGGTAATCAACCCGCCCATCTGGCCGGAGTGCTCGACATCGAGAGTTCGGAGAAGGCGGCGAGGTTCGTGCGGACCTGCGACGCCTTCAACATCCCGATCGTCACCTTCACCGACGTCCCCGGCTTCCTGCCGGGCACCTCGCAGGAATGGAACGGAATCATCCGGCACGGCGCGAAGCTCCTATACGCGTTCACCGAAGCCACAGTTCCGAAACTGACGGTGGTCACCCGCAAGGCCTACGGAGGCGCCTACGACGTGATGAACTCCAAGCACATGCTCGCCGACTTCAACTTCGCCTGGCCTACCGGCGAAGTCGCAGTGATGGGAGCGGAGGGAGCGGTCAACATCATCTACCGGGGTGCGCTCGCCGACTCCGACGACCCGGACGCAAAGCGAGCGGAGTTGATCGAGGACTACAAGGCCCACTTCGCCAACCCCTACGCCGCCGCCGAGCGCGGCTACATCGACGATGTCATCGTGCCCCATCAGACGCGGCCGAAACTGATCAAGGCGCTGCGGACCCTGCAGAACAAGCGGGTCGAACAGCCCAAGCGCAAGCACGGCAACATCCCGCTTTGAGCGAAGCGACTTCGGCAGATCGTGGCCCGAGGTCGAACGCTCCACTACCGCCCGAAGATCTCGTCTTCAGGGTCTCGATGACCGACTTGGATACCTTCGACCGGGTCGGGGCGGTCAACCGCGACTCCATCGTCGAGGCGCTGGGCAGCGACTGGAGTTGGCAGGGAAAGCGGGTACTCGACTTCGGTTGTGGAGTTGGTCGACTCCTGCGGAACCTGACGGCAGAGGCCGAAGTTGCGCGGATAGATGGATGCGACATGCACCAGGAGAGCATCGATTGGTGCAGAGCAAATCTCGATCCACCGTTCAGCTTCTTCGTCAACTCCTCCGCCCCGCCGCTCGAGGGAGTCGAAGACGAGACCTACGATCTGGTCATCGCCGTATCCGTCTTCACCCACATCGCAAACGGTTGGGCCGACTGGCTCTCCGAACTGCAGCGGATCATCAAACCGGGTGGACTGTTGGCCGCTACCTTCCACGGCCCCGGGATGGCGACGTCCCATCAGGCACAGAGCGGATTTCCCTACCTCGAGCAGGAGACGGGGATGATCTCCCTTCCAACCGGTGAGGAAGGAACCTTCGCTTCGATCTTCCACTCACCGTGGTGGCTCGAGGCCCACTGGGGCCGGGCGTTCGAGCCTGTCTCGATTTTCCCGGCCGGATTCACCGGCGAGGCCGGCAGCGGCCACGGGCTCTTCGTCGGAAAGAGGCGAACCGAGCGGGTCACGCCCGAGCATCTAGAGAGAGCCGAGGCAGACGAACCTCGCGAACTGATCGCTCTACAAAGAGCAAACACGATCACCTTCGGGGTCGCTCAGGAACTTCGGGAGCGGGCACAACGGGCAGAGCTCTCGATGGCCCGTCGTTTCGCTCTGACCGACCAGGGCGCGCGTAGAATGCTCTTCCGGTCGATGATCGGCGGAGAAAGACTCAGACAAGTCGGCTCGATCCTGCGCAGGAAAGGTGGAGAAAGACAGAGATGAGCGAGAAGTCGATCTCAGTGACCAAGGGCAACCCCACCGAGGACGAGGCCGCTGCCATCGCAGCGGCGATCGATCTGTTCGCGGCCGAAACGAGCAGTCACACGGACAGATCCGAATCCGGGTCTGTGACGAGCAACTGGCAACGGGCGGCTCTGCGCGAGGCCGTCGAAGCGCGGACGGTCGTGGCGGATGTGTGGGGCACCTCTCCCGTAGGTCCCTACTGAACACCTGATTCGCGTATCTTGAAAGACAATGGTCGCCGGCAGGTCCGGCGACGCTGATCGCGAAAAGGAGAGATGCTCATGGCAGTCGTGAAAATCATCGAACTCGTCGGCAGCTCGAAGAAGTCATCCGACGATGCAGCCCAGCAAGCCCTCAAGCAGGCCCAGGGAACCCTTCGCAACATCCGGGCTGTGGACGTCGTCTCCACCGGTCTGCGTGGCGACAACCTCGACGAGTGGAGAGCCCATGTACGAGTGGCATTTCTCGTAGAGAGCACCGAGGTCGACTGAGCGGTGAGTCGCGGTTTAATTACCTAAACCCGATCGAGTTTTAGTATATTCTCCCATCCGCCGAGCGATCCGCGCGAATCGCGCATCGGATCTTGATCGAGGAACGGGAGAGAATGGAACCAGAAACAAAGAGCCTGCCGACCGAGGGACATCTCGATCAGGCAACCGATAAGAAGCAGGAAGGCAAGGGCAGACTCGGGACTCTCGACAATCCCGAGAAATACGCATCCGTCCCCGGACACATCATCCCGATCGTCGAGAAGGAGTTCGAGGATTTCGAATCCGAGGCGACACGCTTCCGGGCCGGAGAGACAGCCGAAGAGGAGTTCATCGGGTTTCGACTGAAGCAGGGTGTCTACGGCCAACGACAGCCCGATGTGCAGATGATTCGGGTCAAGGTTCCCTTCGGTGGCATCACCCCTGAACAACTGGAGGCATTCGCCGAGGTCTGCGAGCGCTGGGCTCCACTGAACAAGGGGCACATAACGACGAGGCAGAACATCCAGATCCACCACATGCCCCTCGAAGACATGCCCGATGCGATGCGAGTCCTGTCGAAGGCCGGGCTCTCCTCCAGAGAAGGCTGCGGGAACACAGTCCGCAACGTGACCGGTGACCCATATGCCGGAATCTGTCAGGGAGAGG
>JAUMFR010000214.1:19228-19724 GCA_032119755.1 Solirubrobacterales bacterium
CACGACATCGGATTCATACCCCGAATCCGGAGAGAGGGAGACCGGGAGGTGCGGGGCGTGGAGATGAGGGTAGGGGGAGGCACCTCGATCATGCCGCGAGTCGCACCTACCCTCGCCGAGTTCCTTACCGTCGACGACGGTGAATATCTGAAATGGACTGAGGCCGCACTGAGAATCTTCGATCGCCAGGAATGGCTGAGGGAGAACCGCGCCCGGGCGCGGATCAAGGTACTGGTCGACAAGATCGGTATCGACGAATTCAGGGAGATGCTCCTTGCCGAAATCGAAGGAGACTGGGTCGAGGAGCGAGACTTCTCGGTGAACAGACTGATCACGGACGCCGATGAGGAGGCCGAGGCCGAAGCTCGGACAGACGAACCCGTGGGGACCCTCCCCACCAGTGGCGATCCGGACATGCTCGACTTCTGCCGATCCAATGTGATCTCTCAGAGGCAGGAGGGGTTCGTCGCGGTCGCGGTAAAGATCCCTCGGGGCG
>JAUMFR010000214.1:19740-20718 GCA_032119755.1 Solirubrobacterales bacterium
CCCGAGCAGTTCAGGGCCCTTGCCGGGATTATCCGTGAATACGCAGGTGGCTGGGCTCGGACCACAGTGCAACAAAACCTCGTCTTGCGCTGGGTTCGGCCGGGCAGAGTCGAGCAGCTCTGGGAGGCTCTGGGCGAAATCGGCCTGGGGGGAGCAGGGGCTGAGGGGATCAGGGACGTGGTCAGTTGTCCGGGAACCGACAGCTGCAAGATGGGGATTACAAGTTCGATGGGACTCAACCGGGCAATCTCGGAAAGGCTCGAAGAGATCGACGTCTCGGATCCGCTGACTGCGAAGATCCGCATCAAGATGTCCGGCTGCCCCAACGGCTGCAGCCAGCACCACATTGCCGACATCGGTTTCTACGGTGCCTCGATCAAGGTCGGAGACCGCACTATCCCGGCCTACGTGCCCCACATCGGAGGGCGACAGGCCGATGGGGTCGTGGGATTCGGGGTGCGACTGAAGTCGAGGCTCCCCGCCAAGAGAGTCCCTGCCGCGATCGCGCGGTGGATCGATCTCTACGAAACCGAGCGGCTCGAAGGAGAGGAGTTCGCGAATTTCGCAGAGAGGGTCGGGACAGAACCGTTCGAAGCCGGGATCCGGGACTTGGCGATGCCCGACCGATACTCGGAGGAGACCATCGAACTGTTCACGGATTGGAGTCGCAAGGAGGAGTTCAAGGTCGAGAGAGGCGAGGGCGAATGTGCGGTCTGACCGGAGGGAGACCCCCTACTCGCGGCATGAAACCTGCCCAGTCGGACTGCTGACGCTGTCACAATGCGTCCGATGGAATACGTGAAACAAGCTCGGTCTCAGGATCCGGAGCCCTCCATTCCGATGGATGATCTCTCGGACCTCGCCGGAGTGATCGAAGGTGCCTCCGCGCAGGAGGCGCTCGAGTGGGCGATCGAGTCGTTCCACCCGCGCCTCTATATCGCTTGCTCGTTCCAGAAGACGAGCTCGGTGATAGTCGAC
>JAUMFR010000215.1:0-8087 GCA_032119755.1 Solirubrobacterales bacterium
CTCGGTACACAGTCGGTTGACATCGTCGTAGGTACCCCTCACACCGACCAGCTCCGTGTCGTAGATTCCGGTAGCAAGGAGCTTCTGCTCTTCGAGGTTCGAAGGAACGAATACGAAGGACTCGAAGCCACCAGCAGATGCGTGGGCAGCAACAGCGTTTGCCAGATTGCCGGTGGATGCGCAGGCGACGGTCTGGAACCCGAGCTCGCGTGCCCTCGCAAGCGCAACAGAGACGACACGGTCCTTGAAGGAATGGGTCGGGTTAGCCGCATCATTCTTGATCCATACCTCCTCCAGCCCGAGGCTCTCAGCTAGGCGATCCGCTCGGATCAGGGGGGTCATGCCAGTGCAGAGAGGGTCGCTCGCCCCCGCGGCGATCGGGAGGAAATCCGCGTAACGGCGGATCGTCTGTGGGCCTGCCTGAATGCTCCGGCGTACCTCGTCTGCGTCCAGACCCGTGAAGTCATAGGCCACTTCCAGCGGGCCGAAACAGTCCGAGCAGACGAAACTCGCGTCGAGTTCGTACTCGACTCCGCATTCCTTGCATCTGAGTGATTTCTCGTTCACAGCCTGAACATCCCCTAGAAACGTTTGGACCTCCGCCTGGAAGTTGGTGCGGAGGTCCGGTTGAGGACATCTCCCACATCTTCCAGGCCTTGCTTGCCTGCTGGATTTGGCACCTACCTCGAACTCTCGTTCTCAGTGGTTGCCGGGGTCTCGTCGGGCCAGTCCCTCCACCCCTCTTCATGTGGTGACTATGTGATCGGGGACTATAGCAACCGAGTCCGAGGTGATGAGAGCGAGGGTCGCAGGACGCCCCCCACGTGCGCCTCGCGATGGGCTGTAAGGTCCGTCCCGCAATGGAAACGACCACCAACACTGATGGCGAACGAGCGGCGGATCCCGAGCCTCCGTCGTCCGAGGCTGCGCAGGCAGCGTACCGGTGGACTGGTCGTACCGGGAACGCCTGAGCAGCGCGGACCGCGGATAGAGGAGGTCACAGCCGAAGGGCTGCGCTGGATCAAGGTCGACGCCCCTGGCGCCGTGGAACAGAGCTGGCTGGGAGAGAACTTCGACTTCCATGCACTCGATCTCGAGGACGTTCTGTCTCGCAATCAGCGACCGAAGATCGATCGATACGACGACTACATGTTCATCGTGTTGAACTTCCCGGTCTTCGATGCCGAAATCGGTCGGCTGGTCACCGGCGAGTTGGACATCTTCGTCGGGCAGGGCTTCTTGATCACGATCCCGAATCGGCCTCTCCCACCGGTCGACTACCTGTTCGAGCGTTGTAGGCAGAAGGAGGACCTCCGTGAGGAACTCTTCTCCAGAGGTTCGGGCTATCTGCTCTACCGGATCGTCGACGATGGATTCGACTACTGCTTCCCCATGCTCCGGAAGGTCGGCAACAAGCTCGACGCACTGGAGGCTGAGATCTTCTCTGGGAGGTCCGAGGAGATAGTCAGGGACCTGTCGAACGTCAAGCAGGAGATCATCAACTTCAGGAAGGTGATCCGACCGCAGCGGCCGGTTCTGACTGACCTCGAGAGGGTCAAACAGCGGTATCTCACCGCCGATCTCGATCTCGAGATCTACTTCGACGACATCGTCGACGCCCAGGAGCGGATCTGGGACATGCTCGAGAATTACAAAGAGGTCGTCGAGGCTCTGGAGGAGTCGAACGAGGCCGTGATCAGTCACCGGGTGAATGACATCCTCAGGGTGCTCACGTCGATCAGCGTCATCGTCCTCCCCCTGACCCTGCTGGCGAGTATCTGGGGAATGAACGTCGGGGTGCCGGGACAAGGCGACGCAACCGCGTTCTGGGTGGTGATCGGCCTCATGCTCGGCCTGCTGGTGGGCATGGTGGCGTGGTTCCGTAAACGCGGCTGGCTCTAGCCGACGACGGCCGAGAGCCCCCTCCCCCCTACGATGCAGCGATGGCCAACCACCGCATCTGGGCGCCTTGGCGTCTGAAATACGTGAAGGACGCGAGTAAAGACAGCGACCAGGAATGTGTCTTCTGCCAGGCACCCGCGGAGGACCATGACCGGGAGATGCTGATCGTCCATAGAGGAGAAACCTGCTTCGTGATCTTGAACAAGTTCCCCTACACGAATGGCCACCTGATGGTGGCTCCCTTCGAACACCTCGGGACGCTCCAGAGCCTTCCGGAGGTGACGATGACGGAGATGATGGCCCTGACCCGCCGCGCGATGACCGCTCTGGAAGAGGCCTACGGTCCCCACGGTTTCAACGTCGGGATGAATCAGGGAAGGGCCGCAGGTGCCGGAGTCGAACACCACGTTCACATGCACGTCGTGCCCCGCTGGGGTGGCGACACCAACTTCATGCCGGTACTCGGAGACACCCGGGTGATGCCCCAGACACTCGAAGAAAGCCTGACCATGCTCGAGGGAAAGATCTGATCGAGATGGCTCGGCCCACCGACGCGCTGCTTCCCGACGTGATCTTCAAGGCGTACGACGTACGTGGACTCCACGGTGAGGAGATGGACGGGACGACGGCTGAGGCGATCGGAAATGCGTTCGTGCGCCTCCTGGCCGAGCGAGAGGGGAAGCGGGTCACGGAGGTGAGTGTCGGCCTTGGACGGGACATGCGGCTCACCGCACCCGAAATGGCAGAGCGATTCGCGGCCGGAGCGCAGAGTGCGGGCGCGAAAGTACTCGACGCCGGAGAGATTGCAACCGAGGTCCTGTACTTCCTGGTCGGATCGAGGGGCCTCGATGGAGGAGCCGCGATCACCGCTTCCCACAATCCCAAGGCCTACACGGGAATCAAACTCGTCGGGAGGGACGCCCTGCCGCTGTCCGGGGACAGCGGAATCCAGCAGGTTCGGGATCTCGCACAGTCCGGATCGGTCCAGGCGTCAGAGCCCGGGCCAATCGAGTCCGTCGATGTGACGGACGACTTTCGAGAAGCGATGAGGTCCTGGGTGGACCCCGAGAAGGTCTCGGCGATGAAGGTGGTGGTCGACGGCGGCAACGGAATGGCGGGACCGACGGCAGGCCCGCTCCTGGAGGACCTCCCGATCGAACTCGTACCTCTCTTCTTCGAGCCCAATGGCGAGTTCCCGGGTCACGAGCCCAATCCATTGCTGCCAGAGAACCGAGAATTGATCTGTGAGACGGTGGTCGAGCAGAAGGCTGATCTGGGGATGGCATGGGACGGCGATGCGGACAGGTGCTTCTTCGTCGACGAGGAGGGCCGGTTCGTCGACGGCGACTTCCTCACCGCGCTTCTCGCTCAGACCATTCTCGAACGAGACCCGGGCGCCGAGGTCCTCTACGACGTACGCGCGAGCCGGGCGGTGCCCGACCTGGTCGAGGCGGCGGGCGGAACAGCTCGGATGAGTCGCGTCGGGCACGCATTCTTCAAGGCGCTGATGCGCGAGACGGGAGCGGTCTTCGGTGGAGAGGTCTCGGGCCACTACTACTTCCGCGACTTCTACTGCGCAGACTCGGGCACGATCCCGGCTCTACTCGTTTGCGAGCTGCTCTCCGTGCGTGGCTCATCGATGTCCCAGATCCTCGAGCCGCTTAGGGACAGATACTTCATCTCGGGGGAGATCAACTCCGAGGTCGCCAACCCGACCGGGAAACTCCGGGAGATCGAGGAGGAGTTCACGGATGCCGAGATCTCTACCCTCGACGGGGTCTCGGTCGACTATCCGGACTGGCACTTCAACCTGCGAGCCTCCAACACCGAGCCGCTTCTGCGCCTGAATCTTGAATCGCTCGTCTCACCCGAAGACATGATCGAGAAACGGGACATGCTCCTCGGGATGATCCGCTCGTGAGCACGATCGGGGAAGATGGCCGAGAACAGAATGACGGCCGCGGATGGAAGATGGCCGAGGAAGCAGGACTGCACGTGCTGCGGATCCCCACTCCCTTCGCCGTCGGTCGGGTCAACTGCTACCTGATCGAAGACTCTCCGCTGACGCTGGTCGATGTCGGACCGAACTCGGGCAAGTCCCTCGACGAGCTCGAGAGCGGACTTCGCGATCTGGGTCACGCGATCGAGGACCTCGAGCTGATCATCGTCACCCACCAGCACATCGATCACATGGGATTGCTGGAGATCGTCAGCCGTAGGTCGGGCGCGGAGATCGCCGCCCTAGCAAAGCTGGCTCCGTACCTGGCGAGGTTCGAGGAAGACGCCGAACTCGAGGATCAGCGGGCGACTGCGGTGATGGGGAAGAACGGAGTTCCCGAAGACGTTGCCACTGCGCTGCAGTCGGTCAGTCGCAGCTTCCGTGCGTGGGGCGGTAGCGCCACGGTGACTCGTCCTCTCGAGGACGGCGAGATGGTCGAACTCGCGCAGCGAAGCCTCGAGGTGCAGCATCGCCCGGGGCACAGTCCGTCTGACACCTGCTTCTGGGATGAGAATCGGAGGATCCTCCTGGCAGCCGATCATCTCATCGCCAAAATTTCGTCGAATCCTCTTCTGTCGCGTCCACTCGATGGATCGGCGGAGAGGACGCGAGCGCTGATCGACTACATCGGGTCTCTGAAGCAGACACGGGAGCTCCCAGCCGAACTCGTTTTATCCGGCCATGGTGAGCCGATCCTAGATCACGTCCCGCTGATCGATGAGCGATTCAATCTCTACCAGCGGCGAGCGGAGAAGATCTACGGCTTGGTCAAAGGCGGCTTGAGCACCGGTTACGAGATCTCCCAAGAGATCTGGGGGAACATCGCCGTCACTCAGGCCTTCCTCACGATCTCGGAAGTCGTTGGTCATCTCGATCTGCTCGTCGAAGCAGGCTTCGTGACCGAGGACGAAGGCGGGGACTTGATCAGGTACGCGGTCACCGGCGACGCGGAGCCAGACGAATTAGGTGACCTGATCCCGGGTGGCAACCCGGCCCGAGAGGAGTGAGGGAAGCGATGCCTACAGGGCTGGAACGAATGTCTGCGGCCGATCACCACACGACCACTTCAGGAGACCGCAAGAGAATGCTCGTCGTGGTCAACCCGTATGCGACCACGGTCTCCGACAAGCTGAAGAATCTCGTGGTCTATGCCCTCCAGGCGCGGTACGCGGTCGAGGCAGTCGAGACCGAGGAGGCGAACCACGCCACGCGTCTCGCTGCCAGCGCTGCGGAAGAGGGCTTCGACCTCGTCGTGGCCTTCGGCGGAGATGGAACCCTGAACGAAGTCGCCAACGGACTCGCCGGCTCTGGCACGCCTCTTTCGGTGCTCCCCGGCGGGTCTACCAACGTCATCTGCCGAACATTGGGCATACCGACGGACCTCGTCGATGCCGCAGAGCACCTGATCGCCATCGCCGACAACTTCACGCCCCGCCCGATGGATCTGGGCGTGGTCAACGGCCGGAGGTTCCTCTTCGCGTCGGGCTTCGGTCTCGATGCAGACGTAGTCAGACGTGTAGACGAGAATCCCGAGTTGAAGAGCGGTGCCGGCAAGTGGTTCTACGCCTATTCCGCCCTAAGTGGCTTCTATTCGTACTGCCTCGGATCGCCCCCTGGGGTGAGGGTCACCGGTGGAGTTGCCGATGGACTGACCGGTGCGACGGCGATAGTCCAGAACTCGTCTCCGTTCACCTACTTCGGCTCCCGTCCGATCGAACTCTGCGAGAACGTCGAACTCGATGACGGAAGGCTGGGCCTCGCTGTCCTGGAACGATTCGCACAGCGAGATGCACCCAGTCTGATCCCACGGCTCCTCAGCTCACGAATGGCCGTAAGCGCATCGCGGCGGGTCCACCAAGAGTCCGGTCTCAAGAAGGTCACAGTCGAGGCTGTTTCGGACGAAGAGGGTGAAGCGACACTTCCCCTCCACGTCGACGGAGACTTCATCGGCAAGCATGATCGAGCCGAGTGGTCGGTGGAACCGGCAGCGCTGAGGATCGTCTACTGACCCTCACCGGAAGGTCCGGGTCGAACCCGAGAAGATTCCGTACGGCACTGAACCGCGGACGGCAATCCGAATGACGCGCAGGGAGGAGATCCTGCGGCGAAACGACCTCGGGAGGGAAATAGTGATCACCTTGGCCGTCCCTGCGACCAGTTCGCTCGATCCGGCGCCGATCCGGCGGTTGCCGCTGTGTACCTCGAAGCCCAACGCAGGAACTGTCGTCCCGGACCTCAACTCGATCCGCAGCGTTCCTCGACTACCGAGTACGCGCTTACGTGTTGGCAGGAGCCTTGCCTCGACCACCGGTCTGCTCCATGCCCCGCCCCCCGAATCCACGATCAGATCGGCCTCCATCCCCGGGTGCAGGGAACAGAAGAAGGCGTAAGTGCCGCTCGTGAGGTACTCGACCCCATCGACTGGTCCAGAAGCGCCAGGCCTCACCGTCTCCGACTTGAAGAGGAACCCCCCGTCAAAGAGTGAGAAGGACATGACGTTGTGGGGCCGGTCATCGGTATTGCTGAAGGTCACCGAATCTCCCTGATCGATCGAGTAGTCATCGGCAGAGAAGACGTTGCCGACACCAGTCCCGATAGTCGACGTCGCGGCATGCGCTGTGGCGGGTACAGCAACCAGTGCCGCTGATGCGATCAACGATGTGAGCAATCTGGGCATCAGGAACTCGGGGTGACACGATAGGCGTCGAACACCGACTCGATCTGGCGGAGTCGAGCGACGCACTGCTTCAGCTGATCGAGGTCACCGACCTCCACCACGAATCGGTTCTTCACCATCGGATGGGAGGTCGAACAATTGGCGCCGATGATGTTGACCCCCTCCTCAGCGAAGGTTCGAGTGAGATCCTCGAGCAGTCTGACCCGGTCCCATGCATCTACCTGCAACTCGACCCGGAAAGCACTCTCGTTCCCACCCTCCCAGGAAACGGGAACGAACCTCTCAGGAGACTTGCGCAGAGCCTGCAGGTTCTTGCAGTCCTCACGGTGGACCGTGATCCCCTTGCCCAGAGAGACGTAGCCGGCGATGGGGTCACCGGGAACCGGCCGACAACACTTCGCCAACCGCACCGCGACGTTGTCTGCCCCCTCGACCTTGATTCCGAAAGAGGTCGAATCGAGAGTGCGTCTCTGCGACTCGTCGGTTCCTTCGAGCAACCCTTCCGCGGCCGGCTTCTCGACCTCCTCCCCTCGCTTCAGGCGTTGAAGCAATTTCGTGACGACGACCCGACTGGAGATCTTCGACTCACCGATCGCGATATAGAAGTCATCGGCCTTCTTGAAGCCCATCTCCCTGATCACGTCGACCAGCAGGGGCGAACCAGACATCTTCCGATGCGGGATGCCCTTCTTCCTCAGGCCCTGGGCGAGTTCGTCACGGCCACGCTTTTCCGCATCCTCACGGCTCTCGCTGCGGAACCAGGCACTGATCTTCTCCCGTGCCCGGGATGTACGCACCAGCTCGAGCCAGTCACGGGAGGGGCCGCGACCCTGCTTGGAGGTCTGGACCTCGACGATGTCGCCGCTCTGGAGCCGGTAGTGGAGCGGAACCATCTTCCCGTTCACCTTCGCGCCCACGCAGCGGTGGCCGACATCGGTGTGGACCGAGTAGGCGAAGTCCAGCGGAGTCGAACCGGCTGAGAGGCTCTTGACCTCACCCTGGGGAGTGAAGACGTAGACCTCGTCTTCGAATAGATCCTCCTTGAGGGCGGCCAGGAACTCGCCTGGATCGCCGTCACCTTCGACCTCCAGCAAACGCCTCAGCCAGGTCATCTTCTCCTTGGCTACATCCTCTCCCGAGCCGCCTTCCTTGTAGACGACATGAGCGGCGATTCCGTATTCGGCCAACTCATGCATCTCCCGCGTCCGGATCTGGATCTCCAATGGCCGCCCCTCGGGGCCGATCACCGTCGTGTGGAGCGCCTGATACATGTTCGCCCGCGGCATGGCGATCATGTCCTTGAAGCGACCCGGCAGTGGCTTCCAGAGGGAATGGATCACGCCGATGGCGCCGTAACAGTCCTTGACCGAGTCGACGATCACTCGCATCGCCGTCAGATCGAAGATCTCGTTGAACTCCTTCCCCCTTCGGGTCATCTTCGTATAGATCGAGTAGAAGTGCTTGGCCCGTCCTGAGATCTCGGCTTCGATCCCGAGGGCGGAAAGCTCC
>JAUMFR010000216.1:0-1517 GCA_032119755.1 Solirubrobacterales bacterium
CTTCGGGGCCGCCGCGGTGCTGGCGCCCTTGGTGCTCTTCGGTATCGGTTTGATGCTCATCCTGCGGCCCGTGATGCGCTCGCCTGCCTCGACTGCGGCAGGCCTCGCGGCGGCGTTCTGCGGCCTGCTCCTTGCACTCGCGGCTCAGACCGCCGGGCTTGGTCCAGCAGGAGTCAGGGAGGGTCTCTTCGATCCTGAGTTCTTCAGCCGTCATGGGGGAGGCATCGGCGAAGTGTTCTACTGGGCGACGGCCACGCTCTTCCAACGGCTCGGGTCCCATATTCTCGCGGTCGGCCTGATCCTGGCCGGCCTCTTGCTCATCCTCGACCGATCGCTCCTCGACATCGGTTCGATCGCTCGGCGCGGCGCATCTCGCGCGAAACAGGCGACCTCTGAGTTTGCGACAGCCGTCCGTGACACGAGAGTGGCCGACCCCGATCTCGTAGAGACCAATCCCAACGACACCGATCCTCTGTTCGGGCCACCCGAGCCGGTAGATGAAGAACCAACCGTGATCGTGCCGGAGATCAATTCGGTCACCGACGATGGGGCGGCGTTCGCCAATTTCGATGAGGGTGTTCGGGTGGCCGACGAACGGGATGGCGAAGGGGATGAGCCAGAGGCATCGACAGCCGAGGTCGCGGAGGTCTACGACGATGAAGATCCACCGAGCAAGGCCGTGGCTTCGGCTGAGACAGGAGACGGGCAGCAGGAGGCCTCGTCTGAGCCCACCCAGCTCACGCCTCAGGGGGAGAGGAGAGGCGGCTACACGCAGTCGGAGGAGATCGACTACACCGTGCCGTCGGCTGATCTGCTCGAGAAGGGTAAGCCCGAAAAACCATCCGACGGAGCGGACCACGAGGCTGTGGGTACCGCGCTGCTCGAAACGCTCGGGCACTTCGGCATCGAGGCGAGGATGCTCGGGGTCGTCTCGGGTCCGCACGTGAGTCGCTACGAGATTCAGCTCGCCCCTGGAACGAAGGTCGGGAAGATCACGCAGCTGAAGGACGATCTCGCCTACGCACTGGCTTCGACCGACATCAGGATCCTCGCTCCGATCCCGGGCAAGCAGGCCGTCGGGGTAGAGGTGCCGAACCAACGCCGACGGTTGGTGCGCCTCGGCGATATCTATGGCGGTCGCCCCAAGGGATCTTCGCCGATGGTCGCCTGGCTTGGCAAGGATATCGCCGGGCACTCGGTCTGGACAGACCTGCAGAAGATGCCGCACGTGCTGGTGGCCGGTACAACCGGATCGGGAAAGTCAGGGTGCGTCAACGCGATACTCTCCTCCCTCCTGCTGCACGCATCGCCCAACGAATTGCGCCTCGTCTTGGTCGACCCGAAGCAGGTAGAGCTCAATCACTATGAGCGAGTTCCTCATCTCCTGACGCCCGTCGTGACCTCCCCTCGGCTCGCCGCCAACGTGCTCAACAACTTGATCGCCGAGATGGAGAGCCGCTACCAGGTGATGAGCGAAGCACGGGCTCGGAATCTCGACGAGCTCAACCAGACGCGAC
>JAUMFR010000217.1:0-4820 GCA_032119755.1 Solirubrobacterales bacterium
GGTCTCTCTTCGACCACTACCTGGCCCACCCGGAAGAGGTGCCTGTACTCGACCCCGACGCGGATGAGCTTCAGAGGGTCACCGACTATCTGGCGGGGATGACAGACCGCTTTGCGATCGCGACATTCAAGGACTTGGCCCTGCCGGAGGAGTCGAGGCTCTAGATGGCGATGATCTCCCGTGACAGCGTCGACAAGGTCAAGGATGCCGCAGATATGGTCGAGATCGTCTCGGCACACACCGAACTCAAACAGCAAGGACAGCGGTTCTCCGGCCTCTGCCCCTTTCATGACGAGCGCACCCCTTCCTTCTCGGTCGATCCGACCGACAAGCTCTACTACTGCTTCGGATGCGAGGCTTCAGGTGACCTCTTCCGGTTCGTCCAGGAACAGGAGGGCCTCTCGTTCCCGGAGGCGGTCGAGTGGTTGGCGGAGAGGTACGGCGTAGAGCTCGAGAGAGAGGCCGAAGACCCGAGGGCGGAACAGGCCCGAAAGAGGAGGACCCGGCTCTACGACCTTCTCGCGCGGACCTCGGAGTTCTACGCCTCCTACCTGCGCGATTCACCGAAGGCAGAGAAGGCGCGGGAGTACCTCGCCGAGCGGGGTCTCGACAAGGAGGTGCTCGCCGAATTCGGAGTCGGCTTCGCGCCCAGTGTCTGGAACCAGGTTCGTGATCAGGCCCAGCGGGCCGGCTACTCGATCGAGGAGCTCCGCTCAGCCGGCCTCGTCCAGAAGAGCGAAAAGGAAGGCTCGATGTACGACCGCTTCCGGGCTCGGATCATCTTCCCGGTTCGGGATCCGCGGGGGAGAGTGGTCGGTTTCGGAGCTCGTGGAATGGCAGCGGACTCGAAGCCCAAGTACCTCAACTCACCCGAGGGAGACCTCTACCGCAAGAGCGAAACCCTCTACGGAATAGACATCGCTCGTGGTCCTATCGCCAAGGCCGGTCGCGCGATCGTGGTCGAGGGCTACACCGACGTGCTGGCGCTCCATCAGGCTGGTATCCGCGAAGCGGTAGCCGTGATGGGTACCGCCATTACCCCGGAGCAGCTCAAGATCCTGGGATCGCTCGCGAAGACGATCGTCCTGGCCCTCGATGCCGATCGCGCAGGGACCGACGCGATGATCCGAGCCCAGCGTGTTGCCGGCGACAGGGGCTTCGAGCTCCGGGTGGCGGCGATGCCCGAGGGAGTAGATCCCGCCGAGATGGCTCAGGCAGGTGAGCTGGAGCGGTTCTCGGACCTGGTCGAGAAGGCGATCGATCTTCCGACCTTCAGGGTGCGTACGATCCTGTCTCGTTCGGATCTCGACTCGGGTACCGGCAGGGAAGCAGCGCTGACCGAATTGGCTCCCGTGCTCTCGGTCATGGGGGAGGTTGTGGGACGGGATGATCTGATTCGTGAGGTGGCGAATCGACTCGACACCGACCCGAGCCTCGTATCGGCAAGGGTCAACTCGGCTCCGGTTGAGCCACCTCCTCGAGCAGATGCCACCCAACGTGATCAAGGCGAGCCCATGATCCCGCAGGCGGCTGCACTCACCCCGCGTGAGTTGAAGGAGCGTGCTTTGTTCGAGATGGCGATCGCCCGTCCCGAGGAGGGTGCGCGCGTGCTCGGACGACTGACCGACGATCATCTCTCCCCGTCCGGGCGACGGGTGGCGGCTTGGCTCCGTGAGCACCTCTCGGCGCCGACCGAAGGGCTGCCTCATGACGATCAAGATTTCAGTTCGCTGATCACCCGACTGGTCATGGCCGCCGATGATCAGCCTTACTCAGAGGGTGCGATGGAACTCAACTTCATGCTCCTCGAGCGCCAGCGTCTCGAGGACGGTATCTCGGCGGCGCGGGAGGCCGGAGACCACGAAGAGAGCGCAAGGCTGTCGCGCGAGAGAGCCGAACTGGCCGAGCGGATCACCCATGCGGATGCAGGGCTACGCAGTTCCTAGTGCCCCGCAGTTGCGGCGTCGGTAAGGTTCACTTTCGCGACCGCCTCGAAGATGGTCGTTTCCTTCCGGGGTAGCTCAATTGGTAGATGCGCTCGGCTGTTAACCGAGAGGTTGTGGGTTCGAGTCCCACCCCCGGAGCTTTTCGCGGTCAGGAAGGTATTGGCGGAATTTCCTCGCCCGCAGCGAGAGCCTCGAGTAATCCGGCCGCGATCCGCGGGCCATCGTGGTCCGTGCCCCACCTTGCGATCTCGGCCGCCCTGGCCTTTACGCCAGGATCTTCCAGGACACTCGACGCGGCGAGTCTGAGATTTCGAGGGCTCAACAGCCTACGCGGCAGCATCCGACCGCATCCGGCCCAGCTCACCCTCGCACCATTCTCTCCCATGTCACCTCCCGCGGGCGAGACGAGTACGGGAACCCCCTCGCTGAGCGCTCGAACGACCGTGCCATGCCCGCCGTGGCAGATGACCAGGTCCGCCTCGGCCATGGCCTGGCGGTAAGAGATCCAGTCATAGACCCGGGCGTTCTCCGGAGAGGGGAGCGGCCTCGGCGGCTTGTGGCCGTTCAGGGTCGCGAGGACGCGCACCGGAGCGCCGTCGAGGCCCTCCAGCGCCGCTCGCAGCAGCTCGCAGTCCGGGTCCTGCGAGGTGCTCGGCGCGACGAGGACCAATGGCGCTTCTCCGGGGGGCAATTCCACCTCCGGCTTTTCGATGTCGCTGAGCAGCGGGCCCGTGATTCGCACGCTGTCACTCCAGCTGCGCGGATATTCGAGATGGGGGAAGGTTGCCACCAGTGCCAGACTTTCTGACGTTCCGCCGTGGAAGCGCTCGAGAGGGGGGAGGTCCAGTTGGCTTCGGATGCCGTTGAGGTCATCGCGCCCTCGCCGCAGCCCGAAGCCGATCAGGGGCATGGTCGCCTTCCACGCAAGCCTCCCGATCGGTGTGCGGGGAGGCTGCATGCCGATGGAGAAGAGAGGCATCCCCGGCTGCTGCTCGGCGAACACGTGCGGGATGAGAGTTGCTCGCGGTATTCCCGTCGCCTCCGCTGCCAACGCGGGGGCAAGTGTGAGGATGTCGTTCACCACTACGTCCGGTCGGTACTCCTCCATCAGCCCGATCAGCGCCTTGGCCGCGCGCGCGGCCGTCCCACCCGCTTCACTCTCGGGTCCTGGGGGCGGATAGACCGAATACTCCTCGGCCGAGCGGAAGTCGATTCCATCTGCCTCGACCATCTCCCGCCATTGATCCCACGATTCGACCAGGACCTCGTTTCCACTCTGGCGAAGGGCTCTGGCGAGGGTTATCGCCGGCAGCGCATGGCCCGGATCCCCGAACGCGGCGACGATGAAGCGATCTGACATGGCCTGACCCTAGGCAGTTGGCGGGCCCCGTGGCTCCCCGCCTTAGCAGGTCTCGTTGCAATTGCCGTTTCGCGCCCCGGAAACCTCCGATGCAAGTCGCCGGATACCGCTATCCATCCTGTTCATGGCACGACGCAAGAGAACGGCGACCGAGCGGCTCCGCAATGCAGTGCAGGCGCTTCCCAGACACACCAAGGAGGCGATGCTTCGGGGTATCCGGAGCGGGAGGGTGATCACGGGCGGCTACACCGACGGTGACGGAGGAGCCTGCCCGATGCTCTCCGCGCACAGGAATGGGGGTCGTACCGATATGGGGACCTTCGCGAGGGCTTGGGATGAGTTCACCGGTACTCCGACCGGCAAGCCGCGAGAAGCGACAGCGCGTGAGATTGCGATGCTCCGGCATTACCTCGAGCGAGCACTGGTGGATGATCCTGGTGGAGAGCGCTCTTTGGCCGAGGAGGTCCGAGAGGTCCAGGAAGACAGGCGCAGGCGGGCAGAGTCGGCAGCGATCAGGAGTTCGGAGGATCTCGAGGACGTTCTCTCGAAGACCTATGCCGCTGCGGCGGAACGCCGTGCCGAGCAGCGAGCCGAATATCTGCTGGCGAGTGAGCCCGTCGAGGAGACGCCACTCGGCATCGAGTCGGGCGACGGTGGCCCCTCGATCGAGGTCCGGCGCCGAACCTGACAGGGTGTCTTCCGGCAGACAGGTCCACTTGGACGCCGCGGAGCCGATTCCGGAGGTCTCGGTAGTCATACCCGTGAGGGACGGCGAGGACGTCGTCGGACCCTGCCTCAGCTCGGTGGTCGAATCAGTGAACAGGTTTGGCCGTCACTGTGAGGTAGTCGTAGTCGACAACGGTTCACGCGATCGAAGCGCAGAGATTGCAGCCGGGTATCCGGTGACGGTGGTCGAGGAGCCAGAGCCAGGCGTCTCGAACGCACGCAATCGTGGCATTGCGAGTACGCGGGCACCCATCGTCTGTTTCCTCGATGTCGACTGTCAGGTCGAACCAGACTGGCTCCGTGGGATGGTCGCGGAGTTCGAGGATCCCGTCGTCGGTTGCGTCGGCGGAGGACTGGGTCACGGGCGGATCGAGACCGGTGCTCAGCGGCAGGCGGCTCGGATCCTCGGACGCTGGCAGGATTTCGGCGTTGTCAGCGATCCGCCCTACGTAGTCACCGCCAACGCTGCCTTTCGTCGCTGGATACTGGAGGAGATAGGCGGCTTCGATCCGCGGATGGTGCGCGCGCAGGACGTCGAGATCTCGCTCCGGTACAACCGCGTCGCAGAGCGGGAGCAATTGGAGATGAGGTACGTACCCGCAGCGCTCGCCCGCCACACGCACCGACGGACCTGGCGTGGCTTCTACGACCAGCAGAAGGGTTGGGCCTATGGGGCTGGACTCTGCGCCGCCAAGCTGGAGGCTCAAGGCGGCACGCGGGCGACCACCGCCGGCCTCTCCTCCATCTGGCCCCAGCTGAAGGGGTTCCTGTTCGTCTGCCTGATGCGA
>JAUMFR010000218.1:0-2331 GCA_032119755.1 Solirubrobacterales bacterium
CCGATCTGGGTGCCTCAGGACCGCAGCAAGGTCTGCGGCAAGAACTCGCCGGTGCCCAAGTCTCTCTACCAGGACGCCTGCCAGACCAACTAGGCGCTGCGCGAACCTCGGTTCGACCGTGGTTCCTCTCTCATCCGGCCGATCAGGCGAGCGTGTAGGTCATCGCCACGTTCGCCATCACGACGGCGATCGTCACCGGGAACCCGGCGCGAATGTAGTCGAAGAATCGGTAACCGCCAGGTCCCCAAACCATGGTGTTGGTCTGGTAGCCCATCGGAGTCATGAACGAGGCGCTTGCCGCAACCGCGATCGACATGGCGATGATCCTTCCGTCCATCCCCGCCGCTGCCGCGATGCTCAAGCCGATCGGCAGGATCACGACCACCGCTGCGTTGTTGGTGATTATCTCGGTGACGAGAACGGTTGCCAGCACGAGGGCGATGATCAGGCCGAGGTCACCCATGCCGCCGAGGGCACTCGTTGCGAGGCTTGCAATCTCCTCGGCCAATCCCGTCGCCTCCATGGCCGTTCCCACGCCGAATGCTGCCGCGATCAAGACGATCACGTTGAGGTCGATCGCGTCACGAGCCTCGCCCAAGCTCAGGACCCGTAGCAGTACCAGCAGCCCGGCTGCCCCCAGCGCGGCCTGGAAGATGGGTACCACCTCGAATGCTGAGAGCCCGATTACCGCGAGCGCCAGTCCGCCGACGATGGGTGCTTTACGCGTGGCGGTTGGTGCGTCTCCCCCGAGCGGGGCCACCAGGAGGAAGTCGCGGTTCTGACGGGATTTGGTGCGGAAGTCCGTTCCGGCGAGCAGGACCAATGTGTCGCCTGGCTCGATCTTCTCCTGCCCCAACTTCGACCGGACTCGCTCGCCTGCACGGTGGATCGCCACCACCGCAGCCTGGTACCTGGCCCTGAAATTGAGTTCAGCGAGGGTCTTGCCCGCAAGCCTCGAATCGGTGCCGACCACAGCCTCGTAGAAGGTGTGCCCGGGGCGATCGACCTCGAGCAGGTGGTCGGCCTCGGCCGAGACGAGTCCGCGGGTCTTTTGCAGATCCACCACGCGCTCGATCTCGCCTACGAAGGTCAGGCGGTCGCCACCGCGCAAGGTGCGCGAGGGAGAGACGGCGGTGATCAGCTCGCCGCCGCGCTCGATCTCGATCAGATAGACGCCCTCGAGATGCCTCAGCCCAGCTTCGGAGACGCTCTTGCCATCGAGTGAGCCCCCGTCCTCGACCTTCATCTGGATCGCGAAGTCGCGGGTTTCGTCGGTGAGTTCCTTCCCGACGTCACGGCGGAGTGGCAGGAGGACGGGCACCACGGTGAGCAACGCGATCAGACCGACCAGCGCGACGGCGCCGCCGATCGGGGTGATCTCGAACAATCCGAGCGGTTGCTCGCCACGCTCCTCGAGGAGACCCGAAGCTACGAGGTTGGTCGAAGTGCCGATGACGGTGATGGTCCCGCCGAGGATCGCCGCAAACGAGAGGGGCATCAAGAGGCGCGAGGGAGAGAGGTTGCGCTGCGCGCACCACGAATTGATCTCGCCTATCAGCATGCTCACGAGAGGGGTGTTGTTGACGAACCCCGATACGGCGGCAGTAGGGAGGAGAAGTCGGGTGAGCGAGAGGCGATTGATGTCCTTCGCTTTGCCCAGAACTCCTCCCACGAACGGACCGAGGAGGCCGGTCTTCTCGGCGCCGCGTGCCAGCACGTAGAGGGCTGCGACGGTGAGCGGCGCAGGGTTGCTGAACCCCGCGAACGCTTCTTCCTCTGTGAGGATGCCGAAGAAGAGCAGGAGTATCGTCGCCGTCAGCACGGTGGCGGCGGGAGGGATGCGATCGAGCGCGAGCACGACAAGCATCACGATCAGGACGGCGAGGGTTATCCAGGCATCTAGTTCCATCAGCGAGAGAGTCGGTATTTATAGCATTGTTGATTGAGTTTGTCGGCTTAGTGGGTGAGACCGTGCAACCACGCTGATTTCCCGCCCGATTGGGCTGGTCAGGAGCGGCGAGAGGTCCGCTTAGAGGCCGCGGCCAGAGCTGCGGCCAGGCGGGTGTCCTGGATGGTCGTGCCCGTGGTGTAGGCGACGAGGATGAGTGCGATCGTGCCCATGCCGATCCTCCAATCGGTGGGCGTGGCGAATGCGACGATCACGGCCGCGACAACGATGAGCAGCGCAATCCCGACCAGATTCAGCGCCCGGGCTCTCACCCTTTCACCGCCCCCGATCAGATCGAGCGCTGCGAAGCAGAGGAGGGAAAGCGCAATCGTGCCTCCCGCGACCAGGAGATTCACCGTCACGTCGATCGTCCCTACATAGGG
>JAUMFR010000219.1:0-1921 GCA_032119755.1 Solirubrobacterales bacterium
CGAGGAGCACCTCGCTCGCTCCTGCTCCCACTGCCGCGGCGATCAGCTCACCGGTACCCCGGGTGCTCGCTCGGAGCGGATCGCGCTCCGACTCGTCTGTGAGGGTCAGGCCACTGGCCGCCGCCACCTCCACCACCGCTCGACCATCAGGCAACAGGCAGAATTCGGCATCGATCGGCCGGCCGAGTGGATCGCCGACCTCTGCGCTGCGGAACTCGCCTCCAAGCGCCTCGCCGAGTACCCGAGTCGTCCCCTCTCCCCCGTCGGCCAGCGGCATCCGGAGCGCCGGGAACCCTGCCTCGGCGACGCCTGCTGCCATCGCGTCAGCCACCTCTTCAGCAGACATCGTCCCCTTGAACGAGTCCGGGGCGACGAGGCAGACCGCACCGGAATCGGACTGACCCGCGCTCACCGCTCCTCTGCGAGCGGTTCTCCGCCCTCGTCGGTGGCGGCACCCGGGGGCCAAGAGCCGAACCAGTTGTCGCGAGCTCCGTCGATGGTGATCACGCTGCCTGAGTGGAAGTCACCGGCCGGAGAGGCCAGGTAGGCGACCATCCAGCCGAACTCGCTCTCGGTGCCCATCCTGCCGAGTGGGATCGTGCCCGCTACCTGATCGACGATCTGCTGCGGGTACTTTGTGCGAAGAGTCTCTGTGTCGAATTGACCTGCAGCTATCGCGACCAGACGGATCCCGTGGCGAGCCCACTCGACCGAGAGAGTGCGGGTGAGGTTCTCGACCCCGGCCCGCGCGGCTCCCGAGTGAGCCATGCCCGGCATACCGTGGTGGGGAGAGATGGTCACGCTGACCACCTTGCCCTGCCCTTGCGGGATGAACGCCTTGGTGGCAGCCGCGTGGGTCATCAGCCAGGTGCCCTGCACGTTCAGTTCGGTCACGGTGCGAAAGCCCTTCGGGGTGATCGTCTCAGCCGGCCCGAGGAACTGGCCCCCGGCGTTGTTCAAGAGGAGATCGATCCTGGGATGTCGCTCGATGATGCGGTCGAAGAAGGCGTCCACCGCCTCTTCGTCCCGAATGTCGAGGGTTTCGTGTTCGAACGCTCCGGGGAGACCGGTCGCAGCCTCGGCCGTGCCCTCGAGCGGCTCCTCGCGGCGTCCACAGCCGATCACGGTGGCACCGAGGCGCATCAGTTCGAGAGATGCCTCGCGCCCGAGGCCGGTCCCAGCGCCCGAGACCACGCAGACCTGCCCTTCGAGCAGCCCTGATCGAAAGATCGCTGACTCGGCCGAATCGGTCACGGGGCGAGGATATTGACCTGACGGGATGAGTCGAAGTGCGACAGGCGGTGCGACTAGCCTTCGGACGATGGGAGTCAGCGCTCAGGCGACACCTCTTGGCGGACCGCTGCCGGGTGGCAGCGAGGGAGCGAGCGTGGTGGTGGAGCCGCTCGAGGCAGGAACCGCAACGATGCCTCCGGGCTTCGGCGAGCGTCAGGGGTCCAAGCTCACGGCCGCCAAACGGGCCGCAGGCATAGGTGTGCCGAAAGACCAGTGGGAGACGGTGCCGATCCCGGCGTTCCTGATCAGGCACCCCACCGTCGGGCTCGTTCTGGTGGACACCGGACTACACCCCTCAGCGGCATCGGACCCCAACCAGAGCCTCGGGAGGTTGATGGGCAGGTACTTCGATCTCGAGCGGGGGATGGACGTGCCGTCGCAGCTTCGCGCGCGGGGCGTCCAGCCCGACCACGTGCGGGTCGTGGTGCTGACACATATGCACCTCGACCACGCGTCGGCGATCTCGGAGTTCCCGAATGCGACCTTCGTGGTCAGCACGGCCGAGTGGGAGGCGGCGACCGAGCCCAGGTTCCCCCAGATCCAGGGTTACGAGCCGAGCCAGTACGACTTCGCCTTCGACTACCGGACCATCGACTTCGACCATTCGGAGATGGTGGTCTCGTACGGA
>JAUMFR010000220.1:0-3444 GCA_032119755.1 Solirubrobacterales bacterium
CCGCCGCTCTACGTAAGGGTGAACCGCGCCACCCTTGATCGGCCCCGGCCTGACCAGCGCCACCTGGATGGCGAGCTCCTCCAGATCCTGCGGCTGTGTGCGCCGGAGCATCTGGATCTGGGCGCGGCTCTCGATCTGGAAGACCCCGAGCGTGTCGGCACGGCGGATCGACTCCCAGGTGGAATGGTCGTCGTGCGGGATCCGGCTGAGATCGACCCTCTCCCCCCGGGTGCGCTCGATCTCGTCCACACACCTCTCCACCGCCGAGAGCATCCCGAGGCCCAGCAGGTCGATCTTGAGGAAACCCGCATCCGAGCACGAGTCCTTGTCCCACTGCAGGATCCTCCTGCCCTCCATCGCCGCCGGCTGGGACGGACACATACCGATCAGCGGCTCGGTGGATACGACCATCCCGCCCGGGTGCTGCGAGATGTGGCGCGGCAGACCCAGCATCTCGGGGGCGAGCCGGCGCACCGTCTCCCAGCCGGGTGAGTCGAACCTCTCGCGGCCGAGCGCCTCGCGCATCCTCGCCGCCGAGCGCTCGGAGTCTGCGTAGGAACCGATGCTCTTGCAGACCAACTCCACTTCGGCGGGCGGAAGGCTCAGCGCCCGGGCCAGATCGCGGGTGGCGCTGCGCGAGCGGTAGGTGGCGAAGGTACTGACCAGCGCCGAGCGCTCGGCGCCGTAGTGCTGCTGGACCCTAGGGATCAGTCGGTGCCGGATGTCCCGAGGGAAGTCGAGGTCGATGTCGGGCACGGCACTGAGGTCCTCGTTCAGGAACCGTCCCAGTGTGAGGTCGTTGGAGATCGGATCGACGTGCGAGAGGCCGGTCAGGTAGCAGACGATCGAGCTCACGCTGGACCCTCTGCCCCTGCCGGGCGGCAACAGCGATCGGGCTGCAGAAGGCCCACGCACCTCCACCGCGACCTCGCGTGCCAACTCGAGGATCTCGCGGTGGAGGCAGAAGAACCCCGACAGCCCCAGCGACGAGATCAGATCCAGCTCCGTCTCCAGGCGGCCCACGGCCTGGTCGCGATTCCGGTCGGCAGACGGGTAACGCTCGTCGAGCCGGTCGCGGCAGAGATCGGCCAGCCGCCGGTCAGCCCGAGGATCGCCAGAGCCCGGGTAGCGATAGCCGAGATCCGAGGTGAGATCGAACTCGATCCGCTCCGCGACCACCGCCATCTCGTCTACGGCCTCCTCGTATCCGGCAAACCGCGAGCGCATCTCCTCCGGGGTCGACAGGCCGATCATCGAGTTGCCGCGGCGTAAGGACTCGCTGCCGGCGAGCGTCCTGCCGGCGTGGGCTGCCACCAGCACCTCCTGCAATTGCCAGCGCGAAGCGTCGTGAGCATGAGCGTTACCGGTCGCGACGCACCTCACGCCGATCTGCGATGCGATTCCGGCGAGCCAGCGGTTACGGGCGCGGTCGTCGCGGTGGAAGGGTCGCTGGATCTCCACCCACAACCGGTCCCGGCCGAAGACATCGAGCAACTCGAGCGCTCGCGGGGGCGCCGCTCTGCCGCCGTCCGCGTGCCAGCTCTCGCAGAGCAAACCGTTTCGCGCACATCCCGAAAGGCAGATCAGGCCTCCGGCCAGATCACCCAACCTGTCGAGTTCGATCACCGGTCCGGCGGCGGAGTCCGCGCGGTCGTGGGACTCGGTCACCGCCCGGCAGAGGTTCGCCCACCCCTCAGCGCTCTCGACCAGGAGCGTCAGGTGCCCGATGGCACCATCGGCAGACACCACCGTCAATTCGCATCCCGAGACCGGCTTCACCCCGACCCCCTTGCAGGCGTGGGCGAACTCCATCGCCCCGCAGAGGTTGTCGTGATCGGTCAGGGCGAGGAAGCGGTAGCCGAGCTTCGCGGCGGCAAGCGCCAACTCGTCCGGTGCGGACGCACCGTCGCCGAACGAGTAGGCCGAGTGGCAGTGCAGCTCGCCGCTGATTGCCGGCACCGCTCAGGCCCTCTGGCTGAACCAGCGGTTCGAATCGGTGTCGCAGAAGACGACCTCTATCCGGCCGTCCGTCAGCAGCAGCTCGAAGTACCTGCGGGCCGTAGGCTCACCGCACCACCAGCCATCCTCGACCAGCCACTCCTCCCTGACCTGATCGACGGTCACGCCCTCGACCCTCGAAGGCACACCGGTGCGGTCGATCGCCACCTTCACGGCCTTGGGAGTGTTGAGCGGGATCGGACGCATCAGGTCGTCTCCGGAGCGGTGGAATCGGCGTGATACGGCACCAGCACCGCGCGTCGCTCGGGGATCCTCGATTGGGGATCCACCTCCAGCACCCGCAGGACCGACTCCACCCCCGCCGCCGCGCGGGTCTGACGGACCGCCTCGGCCAGTTTCCGGGCGCGCTCCTCGTCGGGACTCGCAAAGGAGAGCTGCCCCTCCTGGCCTACGTGTTCGCTGGCCATCTCACCCACCTCCAGGGTCAGCCGACTGGTCGGTTGCGTGAGCAGGTCGAGGTGTGGCCTCAAGACGAGTCCTAGCCGCTCGGGGTCCGCGGTGGGAGAGCGCAACGCGACCCGCTTCCTCGACCCGGCTCCCGAGAAGTAGTTGGCGGAGAGCACCACCGAGCGCAACCGGCGACCTTTGCGGAGCGGGTGAGAGATCAGCGCCGCGATCAGGCGGTCGAGTGCCGCCGCCATCTGCTCACCGGATGCCGCGGCCTCCGGCAGGTCCATCTCGGCGACTATCGGCGAGGGCGGCTTGCGCGGGGTGAGCCGCGACGAGAGTCCTCTGGCGAGTTGGCGGGCCTGAATGCCCCAGTGACCGAACCGCTCCGAGACCGAACGGGCCGGCAGGGCGGCCCACTCTCCGAGCGTCGCCAGCCCTAGGCGCTCGAGTTCGTTGGGAAGATCCTGGATCTCGGGTGGAGCGGCGGAGCCATCGGTAACCGAGCGGATCCGGCCCGACAGAGTCGAGATGGGAAGAGGCTCGAGGAACCTCCTCCCGCCCGACTTCGGGATCAGGATCTCTCTCTCCGGCTCCCTGCCGGGTCCCCCCGACAGCGACGCCGCAGCCCAGGCGCAGAACCTCCCCGGCGCCACCGACAACCGGACCGATCCGGGCAACAGCCTGGCGGCCGAGTGCAGGATCTCCCGCGGGCCGCCGAGCAGTCCTCTCAGCGGCGTGGTCTCGAAGTAAGCCTCGCCGGGCATGGGCGTCTCGACCTCCAGGCCGATCCCTTCGAGTCGCTGGACGCACTCCTCCCACACGCGATGCGCCGTTGCCTCGTCTGGCTGGACCAGGCCGAGTCGGTGGTCGTGGGCGAGCGCCTCGGCGAGGCGCATGCCCGGCCTCAGTCCCAGAGCGGTCGCGGCCGGCGAGCACTCGCCGATCAACTGGGCGGAGCCGGGTTCAGGCGCCAGGGCCAGGGGTGGTGTGCCAGGTCTGTTGGCGTCCTCTCCCAGCGCACAGCTGAGCGAAAAA
>JAUMFR010000221.1:0-1748 GCA_032119755.1 Solirubrobacterales bacterium
AGCTGGACAGATCAAGACCGGGGCGCCCTCGCGATCCGATCGGGTCGCCAAGTACAACCGGCTTCTCAGGATCGAGGAGAAGATCGGTGACTCCGCTGTATTCCCCGGTCGCTCGGTTTACCGCGGAACTGATTTCTGACGCCGCAGCAGGCGGTTCTCGGGCAGGGAAGTCCCTGGATTGCGTCGAATACGTGTCAGATGTCTTCCCGTAATCACACCCTTGGCGCGCCTCGAAGTGCCGGTCGCCAGCGACGGAAGGTCGGACCCAGGATCGGCCCGTCCCGCGTCCGCTGGGACAGGATCGGACGCCTCGCGCTGGTCATAGTCCTGTTCGGTGTGATGGTCAGTTATCTCAATCCGGCAATCAATCTCTTCAACGCATGGCAGGATTCGCGTACCTCGAAGGAGCGGCTCGCCGGGCTGAAGGTGGAAAACCAGCAACTGCGGCAGCAGCTGGACGATGCCGCCAATCCTGCGGTGATCGAGCGGGAGGCTCGCCGCCTCGGTATGGCCAGATATGGCGAACAGGCCTACGTGGTCCGCGGTCGCTGACGCCACGCACGGCCGCGCCCGATCGCCCGCCATCCGCTACCTAGAATCACCTGACCAGGCGAGTCTGATCCGGGAAGGATCGGAGGGCCGTTACACCAGCCCTGTCCCATACTCGCCGCCCCTTGAACCGTGACCTTCTGGCAATACGCACTCGGGATGGCAGGCTTGGCCGCGACTCTGGCCTCCTTCGGCTGGATCGCCTGGACGATCCGAGGCACGCTCTTTCCCGGCTGGACCGGGGCACCGGCTCGGCTGGTCGAGGTCGTGTTGGCGATCGCAGGAATCACCCTGATCTGTCAGATCCTCGCCATGATCGGTTTGTTCGGTGGAGTCGAGATCTTGATCTCCTCTCTTCTCCTCGCAGGACTGACTCGGGTCTCGGTCGGGCGATTCGGAGCCTCGCTGATCCGCCACCGTGATCGCACCGAGGTCGATGCCGGCCCCGGCCCCGGACTGGTCGCCTGGTCGTTCGTCGTCGTGGCCGTGGTCTTCCTGCTCGCCCACTGGTGGACGGGTATCCAGGCTTCCTGGGGACAGGGCATGTACTCGGCCGACACGATCTGGTACCACGGCCCGATGTCGGCCCGGATCGCCGCCGAGGGAACGGCTTGGCCGCTGCACTTCACCGACACCGAGTACCTGAACTGGTTCTATCCGGGCAACTCCGAACTCCAGCATGCGCTGGGGATCACGTTCCTCGGCAACGATCTGCTTTCTCCGCTGATCAACCTCGCCTGGCTCGCCGTGGCCCTCCTCTCGGCATGGTGTATCGGGAGACGTTTCGGGGTTGCGCCTCTGACTCTGTTCGCAGCCGCGATCACGCTCGATACCGGCAACATGATCCCCCGTGAGGCCGGGACGATGGCCAACGATGTCGCTCCGGTCGCGCTGCTGCTGGCCGCGGGAGCGGTCCTGGTCAACGCCTCGGGTCAGAAGGCCTTTCCCTCCCCGGTCGCGCTCTTGGTGATCGGTCTCGCCTCGGGCCTCGCTCTCGGCACCAAGCTGACCGCCTTGGGGGCATTCGCAGCGCTCTTCATTGTCCTTGCCTCGATCGCTCCGCCCGGAAGCCGCTGGCGGACCTTTGGGACACTCATCTTCGGGACCTTGGTGACAGCTGGCATCTGGCCGATCCGTAACCTCGTGCTCTCGGGTAATCCGATCCCCTGGCTGCAATCGTTCGGACCGCTCGACCTCCC
>JAUMFR010000222.1:0-1718 GCA_032119755.1 Solirubrobacterales bacterium
CGGTTCGAACCCGGTTTCGACGTTGAACGCGGCCAGCATCAACCAGACGCTGGCCAACCTGAACACCCAGCCGAGCGCCTGCCAGGAGACGACCTCGCGGATGAATCGACGGGGCGTGGTGAGGATGATCGCGCCCTGCTTGAGATGCACCATGAAGTTGCGGACGTGTCGGCCGATCCACCAGAGGAGGACCAGCACCACGAGTGCAGTCAGAGCGCAAGCCACCGCGAGCAGGGTCGGGTTGGCGGCCCAGAAGGAGAGGTCGAAAGCCGAGATGTTCGGAAGTTCAGGCAGCGGCGGCACCAGCCCTCTGCTGAGCACGAACAGCACCAACAGCAGACCGACCACGGTGTCGAAGATCCCCTGCACGAGGAAGGAAGAGAAGATCGCGGCGAAACTGGAACGCTCGATGGTCTCTTTGGCGAGAACGACCTTGACCGCATCTCCTATCCGGGCGGGCAGGATCGCGTTCACACCGAACCCCGCGATGTTCGATGCGGCGATCCCTGAGTACGTGACCCGCTCCGACGGGTACGCGGCCCTGAGAGTGTTCTGCCAGGCGCGGGACCTGACCAGGATCATCAGTGTGTAGAAGAGCAGAGCCCAGCCGAGCAACGACCACGAGATAGCGGCCAGAGAGGAGAAGAAGGTCGAGGCCGCGTCGAGGAAGTTCTCGAGGCTCTCAGCGAAGGTGGCTACGGGAAGCATCGGCGACTACCGATTGTGGGGCATCACCAGACGGCTTCGTGGGATTCCATGACACCGATCCCCGATCGGAGCTCGATACCCCCGACCGTGCCAGAGAAGGACCCGAGCGGAGCGCGGTACTCGGAACTGACCAGCGGAGGAACTCTCTCCTTGCGGTTGCGCTGCGCTTCCGGGACGAAAACGAGCCTCTTGCCGTCATCTCCGATCACGGCCTCGAGGCCTTCGAAGCCAGCCGGTCCGACCTCTCTCGGCAGGCCATCGAGCCAGACGGTTCGCTCACTGTGGGTTGGCGAGGA
The DNA here is from genome assembly GCA_032119755.1 of Solirubrobacterales bacterium. Taxonomy (GTDB): domain Bacteria; phylum Actinomycetota; class Thermoleophilia; order Solirubrobacterales; family 70-9; genus CAIUSP01. The sequence goes on from JAUMFR010000222.1 coordinate 1,005, forward strand.
GTTGATCCCTTCGACCAGATTCCAGGCGACCTCGCGGCCATCTACTGACTCGCCCACGCCCGCGCTCCATCTCCACGAAGTACGCCGGTCGTGGTAGCCGGCGCTCTCGTCGATCACCCCACGACCCTCGAAGCTCCGGGTCGGCTCACCTACGGCGACCTCCCCGCTCACCTCCATGCCGCATCGCTTTCGGGTCCAGGTGTAGGCGGACGGCCCCGACCCTGCGGGTGTAAAGACCTCGATCGGGGTTGCGTCCCCGAATGCGAGGCTGGCGCAGGCTAGATCGGAACCGATGATCAGGTCATCCCCCCTGAACTCGACCTCTGGTCGTCTGAACGGAGATCCCTTCGATGATCGCTCGACCAGCCTGCCGCTGGAGCGATCGAGGATGCCCCAGAAGCGGGCCGGGATGGGACCGATTCGCACGACTGCAGCGAACACGATCATCTGGTCGCCAAATGCACCCTGCCACCTCCAGACCTTCCGGGGCCTCCCGGCCATCACCAAGGGCATCGACTCGGGTGGCGTGGGCAGTGCAGGCCGATCTGCTCCTGGCCCCCGCCAAGGCAAGCGCCGGAGGTACTCCGTTAACTCCTGTCCAGGAACGACAGGACCTCCTCGGCGATCTTCTCTCCGCGATCCTCCTGGAGGAAGTGAGCAGCACCCTCGATCTTCACCTGCTCGCCAGCGGTAGGGATCGCCTCGGTGAACATC
>JAUMFR010000223.1:0-605 GCA_032119755.1 Solirubrobacterales bacterium
GAAACCGAGGAAAGCGCACGCGACGAGCGGCTCATCACCCGCTTCGACTACGACCAGTATTTCGGCACCGTCCTGAACCGGTTCTGCGTTCAGGCGGTCATCGGCAAACCCCTCACCGTCTACGGAGCCGGCACTCAGGTCCGCGGCTTCCTGAACATCCGTGACACTCTGGCCTGCGTCGAGTTGGCGGCAGAGAATCCGGCCGATCCCGGAGAGTTCAGGGTCTTCAATCAGTTCACCGAGCAGTTCTCAATCCTGGACCTCGCGCAACTGGTCAAGAAGGCCGGGGAGCACAAGGGGTACGAGGTCTCGATCGACCACCTCGAGAACCCCAGGGTCGAACTCGAGGAGCACTACTACAACGCCAAGCACACCAAGTTGCTGGATCTGGGACTCGAGCCGCATCCGCTTGGCGAGGAACTCGTCGAGTCCGTGCTCGACGCAATCGAGGCGAACAAGGAGCGGGTGATCGATGAAGCAATCGATCCGAAGACCCTGTGGAAGCCTCTGCCTGAGCCTCAGCCCGCTAAGTAGCGAGCCCTCGTCGGACTGCGCGGGAGATGACGCATTAGCGGGATTTTCCCTGCGAAAACCCCCGGTGCCTC
>JAUMFR010000223.1:615-3465 GCA_032119755.1 Solirubrobacterales bacterium
TCGGGCGGCTACCATCTCATCAATGAGAGCTGCGGACGCGATGATGGAAGCCCTCAAGGTCGAGGGCGTCGAGTACATATTCGGGATTCCCGGGGGAGCCAACCTGCCGGTCTACGACGCTGTCCACGGAGCGGACTTCACGCACATCCATGCTCGACATGAGCAGGGAGCAGGTCACATGGCCGAGGGCTACGCCAAGGCGTCCGGCAGAGTGGGAGTCACCTTCGCTACCTCCGGCCCAGGTGCGACCAATCTCGTCACCCCGATCGCTGATGCCCAGATGGATTCCGTCCCGACCGTCTTCATCACGGGCCAGGTCCGAACGGATCTGATCGGCACCGACGGCTTCCAAGAGGCTGACATCACGGGGATCACCTACCCGATCGTGAAGCATTCGCTGATGGTCACCGAGGCCTCCCAGATTCCAGAGTACGTCCACGAGGCCTTCCAGATCGCGTCCACGGGGCGCCCTGGGCCCGTCTTGATCGACGTCCCTCAGGATCTCGGACGCGCTGAGATCGACTACGAGCCGAATACCAAGCCCGTTGAACTCGCCGGCTACAAGCCCTCCATCGAGGGCAACATCAACCAGATCAAGATCGCGGCCAAGGCGCTGGCCAGCGCCACCCGTCCGGTCATCTATGCCGGAGGCGGCGTGATCAATGCCGAGGCCTCGGAGGAGCTCCGCGAACTCTGCCTGGTCGACGATCTTCCGGTCACCTGCACCTTGATGGGGCTCGGATCGTTCCCGGCCCCCAATGAGCAGTGGCTCGGAATGCTCGGAATGCACGGAACCCGGGCTGCCAACTATGCGATGGACGAGGCCGACTTGATCGTCGCGGTCGGTGCCCGCTTCGACGATCGGATAACCGGGAAGCTGTCCGAGTTCGCTCCAAACGCCAAGTTCATCCATATCGACATCGATCCTGCTGAGATCTCCAAGAACGTTGCTGCCCACATCCCGATCGTCGGCGACGCAAAGGCAGTTCTGACGGCTCTGACCAGCGAGTACCGAGCGCTCCAGCCCGACGGGACCCGTCTCGCGGAGTGGTGGGGTCGGATCAGTGAATGGCGCAAGGAGTATCCGCTCACCTACAAGGATTCGAAGGATTCAACCATCAAGCCCCAGGCGATGATCGAATCGCTGAACCGCGCCACCAACGGAGAGGCGATCGTGACCTCCGACGTCGGGCAGCATCAGATGTGGGTCGCTCAGTACTACGACTTCCCCCAGCCGCGCCGGTGGATCAACTCCGGAGGTCTCGGAACAATGGGTGTGGGCCTTCCATTCGCGATAGGGGCGAAGATCGCCTGCCCCCAAGAGACCGTCGTCTGCGTGACCGGAGACGGAAGCCTGATCATGACCGTCCAGGAACTCGCGACCGCCGTCTCCAATGAGGTGCCTGTGAAGGTGCTGCTGCTGAACAACGGCCACTACGGGATGGTGCGCCAGTGGCAGGAACTGTTCTGGGACTCCAAGCACGTCGCGATCGAGATGGGGGAGAGCCCCGATCCCGCAGAGAACTGTTACCCGATGATTCCGGCCGGAGCCGCGGCCAGGGACATGGTTGGTTGAGGATGGATTCAGGCGCACCCAACCTCACCGAGCTGGATCAGCTTGCCGCAGAGACTGGCTCACTGACGGGACGCAAGCATCTGCTCTCGTTGACGGTCGAGAACAAGCCGGGGGTCCTCGCGCGTATTGCCGGGCTGTTTTCGCGGAGAGGGTTCAACATCGACACCCTGGCCGTCGGACCGACCGAGGATCCCAACTTCTCACGAATGACCATCACGATCGATGGAGCGAAGCATCCGATCGATCAGGTGACCAAACAACTGAACAAGCTGATCAACGTGGTCAAACTCCGGGACATGGAACCGCGGGAGACTACAGCCCGCGAGATGGCGCTGTTCAAGGTCTCAGCGCCCGTCGAGAGCCGCCACGAGATCATGCAGTTCGCAGAGATCTTCCGTGGGCGTGTGGTCGACGTTTCGCGTAAGTCGATGACCGTAGAGGTCACCGGGCCTGCCGACAAGATCGAAGCATTCGAGAGGATGGTTCGACCGCACGGCCTGATCGAGATGGTCCGAACGGGCGAGGTAGCCCTCGGGCGCTCTCCCGCGGACTCCTGAGTCGCTCGAATCTCATCGAGGCCCGTTCCGAGCTCCTCTCGGAACTGACGGCGCTGATCTCTCCGGAGCAGCGTCGCGGTCTTGTTGCCGTCACCGTTCCGGTGTCGGGGGAGACGGATCCAAGCGCACTCGTGATCGGATCGCGGCGGGCCCGTGATCGTTGGTCCTGCTGGGAGCAACCGGATCGTGGAGGATTCTCGCTTGCGACACTGGGCCAGGTACGAGAGGTGGTCTCGCGGGGTGACGACCGGTTCCGGCAGATTGAGCGAGACGCGAGCGAGATCATCTCTTCGATCGACAGACGCGGGAGCGAGAGCCTTCCCCAGGGCGCGGGCCCGGTCTTCACCGGTGGTTTCGCGTTCGCTCCGGACGGTTGTTCGACCTCAGAGTGGTCATCGCTGCCCCCTGCTCTGCTCGTGTTGCCCGAGATCTCGATTCAGAGGCTCGATGGTCAGGCGTGGCTCACGGCGGTAGTCGATATCGCTCAGGACCCTGCCGCAAGCCTTTCTTCGATCAAGGCGCGACTCGAGGCTCTCAGCGAGGCGAGCATGCCGCAAGGAGTGCCAGGGCTCTCCGATGAGCGTCCAGCCGAGATCGGCGAAGGTTCCCCGGAGTGGGGCCCAGCGGCATACGAGGATGGTGTGGCCCGCGCCACCGAGGAGATACGTGCTGGATCATTCGAGAAGGTGGTACTTGCACGAAGCCTCAGAATCGATC
>JAUMFR010000224.1:0-2663 GCA_032119755.1 Solirubrobacterales bacterium
AGAGGAGGGCTTCAAGATCCTCGACAAGTACGGTGTCGAATATTGCGATCGATCGGTATCGATGTGGGAGGCCGCCGGCCGGGCGGTTGCGAAGATCCAGGGAGCGGAGGCCTGACAGATGTCGATCCTGCTCGACAAGGACTTCACCTTCATCGTCCAGGGCATCACGGGTCGCGAGGCCGTAAACCTGACCCGGGAGTGCCTCGACTACGGCTCCAAGGTGGTTGGCGGAGTCACCCCGGGACGCAAAGGACGGGAGGTCCATGGGGTACCCGTTTTCGACACGGTCGAGCAGGCGGTCGAGAACCATGGCTCGCCGGTAGACGGCTCAGTCGTGACCGTACCTCCCGCCTTCACCAAGGACGCCGTCTTCGAGGCCCTCGAAGCGGGAATGAAACTGATCGTGATCGTCACCGAGCGGATCCCCAGAGGCGACGTGGCCGAGATGGTCGAGCTTGCCGACTCGAAGGGCGCACGGATCATCGGCCCGAACTGCCTCGGACTGATCGTGCCCGAGGTCTGCAAGATGGGCGGAATCGGCGGTCCGGCGAAAGACGCCGCAAAGGCCTACGCCCCGGGATCAGTCGGCGTGATGTCCCGATCGGGAGGGATGACCACCGAGATCTCCTCCTCGCTCACCGCTGCAGGCCTAGGAGTCAGTACCGCTATCTCGATAGGGGGCGACGCGATCATCGGATCGACCTACGCGGAGTTGATGCCGTTCTTCGAAGCAGATGAACAGACCAAGGCGATCGTGATCTATACGGAGCCGGGCGGTCGCATGGAGGCGCAGTTGTCGGAGTGGGTGTCGGAGAAGAACTCGCGACTCCCCATTGTCGCGTTCATGGCCGGAAAGTTCATGGACGACGAGGAGATGAAGGGAATGAGCTTCGGACACGCGGGAACGATCGTCGAGGGCGCAGAGGACACAGCGACCCAGAAGATCGCGAGGCTCGAGGCAGCCGGTATTTCCGTGGTCGAGCGGATCGACGAGATCCCTGCCGCTGTGGCGGAGAGGATTGGGGGCTGACCGTGGCCGGGGGTGACCTGTACGGCGTATTCATCGAGGTGAGCATCGAGGATGCGGTCGCCTCGGACGCTGCGGTCGCGGCAAAACTCGAAGAGGTCTGCCCGGTCGACATCTTCGCGGTCGTGGACGGCAAGGCCACGGTCGTGGCCGAGAACACCGATGAGTGCGTCCTCTGCGGGCTCTGCATCGAGGCTGCTCCGAGCGGCGGTGTGACCGTTCGCAAGCTCTACGACGACACCATTCTCGAGTAGCGCCGGTTCCTTCAGGACGCGCCAATGCAGGGCGGCGTGGGTCAAACTGAGCCGATGAACTTCATCAATGATGTGGTCGAGTCCTTCCCTTCCGCGAAGAAGGCCGTGATCGCAATCGACCGGCAAGGGGCCGTGCGCTCCTGGCACTTCGGAGAGCTGTTCGCGATGAGCGCCGGTCTCTCGGGGGCGATGGTGGCCAGAGGCGTGAAGCGGGGAGATGTGGTGATGACGCTCTGCGGCAGCCGGATCGAGTGGGTGCTCACCATGCTCGCCTGCTTCCGGATGGGCGCGGTCGCGATGCCCTGTAATCCGCAATTGCGCAGGAACGACCTCTCATACCGGGTCAGTGCAACGAACCCCGCCCTATGCATAGGAGAAGAGGAATTGCTGCCCGAACTCCCTGACGGCGTACCCCACTTCGACCTCTCTGATCTCGCGAGGATCTTCGACGAGGACCGACCCCAGGAACCTCCTGCCGTGGCAGAGGATCTCTCCGCGGACGATCCGGCCGCCATCATCTTCACCTCCGGGACCACCGGGGATCCGCGAGGAGTGCTCTACTCGCAGCAGTACCTCGCCGGCCAGCGGCTCCAGGCGGATCACTGGTTCGGAGCACGAAAGGGCGAGGTGGCCTGGTGCACAGCGGCGCCGGGCTGGTCGAAGAGCACCCGCAACTCGTTCATTGCACCCTGGCTCGGTGGTGCGACGGCAGTAATCCACGACGGCCGATTCGATCCAGTCGAAAGGCTCGACCTGATCGATCGGCTGGGTGTCAACGTCCTCTGCCAGGCGCCCACCGAGTACCGGATCATCGCCCGCCGTGCCGACCTGCGACCGCTGCCCTCGATCCGCCGAATGGTGACCGCGGGCGAGCCGATCAATCCGGAGATCGTCTCCGAGTTCCGCAATGTGGTCGGAGTCGGTCTCGCGGACGGCTACGGACAGACCGAGACCGGGCACCTGACCGGGATGCCTCTCGGAGAGGACGACCCTGCCCGGGACGGGGCGATGGGCAAACCGCTCCCAGGAATCGAGACGCGTCTCAACGACGGAATCCTCGAGGTGCGGCCGGAGACGGTTCCCACCTTCTTCTCCCACTATCTGGATGAGGAACCGTTCGAGGGAGAGTGGTGGCACACGGGGGATCGGGTACGCGAAGACGCGGACGGCTATCTCTGGTTCGAGAGCCGGGACGATGATCTGATCATCTCCGCCGGGTACCGCGTAGGTCCTTTCGAGGTCGAGTCTGCTCTGATCCAGCACCCGGCAGTGGCCGAAGCGGCGGTTGTCTCGGCGCCAGATCCCGAGAGGGGATCCGTAGTCAAAGCGTTCGTGGTGGTTCGCGACGGGAAACCCGACGACGCACTAGTCATCGAACTCCA
>JAUMFR010000225.1:0-21118 GCA_032119755.1 Solirubrobacterales bacterium
CAACCTCTTCCCGTTCCTCCCTTTGGATGGCGGCCATATCTTCTGGAGCTTGGTCGAGAAGCTGAGGGGGCGACCTGTCTCTTACAGGGTGATGGAGCGGGCCGGGGTTGTCGGCTTTGCCCTCGTCCTCGTCCTCTTCGTGATCGGTTTGACCAACGACATCGGGCGACTCACAGGAGAGGGATTCAACCTCCGCTGACCAGGTCGTCACCGGCCCAGCTTCGCCCGACGAAGAAGGCCGTCGCCGAGAGAGCGCAGAGGAGAACCAGCAGTCCGTAGGCGACAGGACGACCCGCGGCCTCCGCCAGGCCACCCGCTGCCAGCGATCCGATTGCGGCTCCACCGGCCCAAGCGAGATTGGTGAGAGCCCCGGTGATCCCCTGATCCAGCCCCAAGCGGTCGCAGATATCAGCAACCAGGGCCATTCCGGGCGTCCAGAAGAGTTGGAGGGCTGCGAAGACCAGGGCTACCCCAATGGCGACCGTCGGCACCGAGTTGGCGAACGCGAGAGCGAACACGAGCAGCGTGGTCGTGATCAGCCCCAACCGCAATGGAACCAGTCGCCCTCGCTCGTCCGAGAGACGACCGATGAAGGGTGCGAACACTGCCTCGACTGCCGCCGATCCCGTGAAGATGGCTCCGATTACCAGTGCTGAGGCGCCGAACTCATCGAGCTCCAGCGGGATGACCACCTCGAGACATCCGGCGAGGATCGCCGGAAGGGTGACAAGCCAGACGGCAAACCAGAGCGGTGCCCTTCCCTGACCCAGGATCTCGCGCAGCTTCGTCCCGACCGGGGTGGGCGCCGGAACGAGGGTGCTCCAAAGCGCGACCATCCCTCCGATGGCCGCTACGGCCGCGAAGGTGACTCCGATACCGATCTCGGAGGCGAGGGCACCTATCGCTGGCCCTACGATCAGTCCCACGACGGCAGCCGCAACTACGCCGCCGATGGCCTCGCCGCGGCGTTCCGGACCGGCATCGGCCGCAATCCAGGAGATCCCTGCGGTCCACGCCAGGGCACCACCGATACCCTGGACGAAGCGCGCGCCGACCAGGACCTCGAAGCTCTCGGCGAACCCGAACAACAGACAGGACCCAGACAGGAGCGTGAGTCCGGCCACCAGTGTCTTCTTGATGCCGACGCGGGTCACCAGGCCGCTCGAGGGGAGCGCGGTGAGCAGGTTGGCCACCGCATAGGAGCCGACCAGTAGGCCGGCAGTCCCATCAGAGAGACCGAAGCGCGAGGCGTACTCCGGGAGCAGAGGGGCGATCGCCGAATAGAAGAGGGTGTCGAGGAAGATTACTGCGGCGACTATCCAGAGAGGCTTCTTCACGGGCCAATCGTAGGGATTCGCCTCGGGAGAGAGGTTTCGCGAACTCTTCGCTACCCTGCGCCGTGGAGAGATGGAACGGGCAGCCGCCAACCAGACAGCGGTCGGTGCAGAGATCGACCAAACGCTTTCCCCGAACCTCGCGGAGGCATTCCTCGCCACGGTCAGCGAGGTTGGCGATGCAGTGGCGATCAGGACCGGAGACGACTCGGTGTCGTGGACTTGGAATGAGGTCAGCAGGAGGGCGGCCGCGAGCGCTGGCGCCCTCGCGGCACTGGGGGTAGAGCGAGGGGAAAGCGTTGCGCTGATGTTGGACAACCGGCCCGAATTCATCCCTCTCGACCTCGGGGCGGTCATGCTCGGCGCGGTTCCCTTCTCGATCTACCAGACGCTTGCGGCTGAAGAGATCGAGTACCTGCTCCGTGATGCAGGCGCGAGGGTCGTTTTCGTCGAGGCGGCTTATTCCGAACAGATGAAGCTGGCGCTCGCCGCAGTGGATTGCGTAGAGAAGGTCGTAGTCCTGGCCGACGAAGCCCCTGAGGGTTGGATGACGCTCGAGGAGTTCGACGCGCTCGACCCTGAGTACGACCCCTCTGATGCGATCTCGGAAATAGACAACGACAGCCTGCTCACTCTCATCTACACGTCTGGAACGACTGGACCGCCCAAGGGCGTGGAACTGACGCATCGCAACCTGATGACCTTGGTAGCGGGAATACAGGACCTGATCTCTTTCGAGGCGGGTGTCTCGAAGGTGATCTCGTGGCTCCCGGCCGCTCATATCGCCGAACGTGGAGCTCACTACTACCTCCCGGTCATCTCGGGTGCCCAGATCACGATCTGCCCGAACCCACGCGAGATCGTCGGCTTCCTCCCTCAAGTCCAGCCCACATGGTTCTTCGCGGTTCCCCGGATATTCGAGAAGCTCAAAGCCGGGATCGAGGCGATGATCGAAGGCAAGCCAGAGGACGAGAAGACTGCAGCTCGCGAGGCCCTTTCCGCTGCTGTGCAGAAGGTGCGCCTGGAGCAAGCCGGCGAGGATGTGCCTGAGGAACTAACCGCCGCGGTAGCGAGGGCCGACGAGGCGATGTTCTCGGGGCTTCGCAAGATGCTGGGACTGGAAGAGTTAGAAGCCGTGAATGTTGGAGCGGCTCCCACGCCAGTCGAGACCCTGGAGTTCTTCCACGCCATAGGGATTCCCATCGGTGAGCTCTGGGGAATGTCGGAAACCTGTGGGGTTGCAACCTGTAATCCCCCCGGGAGGGTGAAGATCGGGACGGTAGGGCCGCCGGTTGCCGGAGTCTCGATCAGGCTCGCCGATGATGGCGAGGTGATGGTCAAGGCGGATTCCGTGATGAGTGGCTATCGGAATCTTCCGGAGAAGACCGAAGAGACGATCGACGGAGACTGGTTGTTGACCGGCGACATCGGGACCCTCGACGAGGACGGTTACCTCAGCATCGTCGACCGGAAGAAGGAAATCATCATCAATGCAGCAGGAAAGAACATGTCGCCAGCGAACATCGAAGGCCACCTGAAGTCGGCGAGCCCGCTGATCGGAGCGGCGGTCGCGATCGGTGACAACCGTCCCTACAACGTCGCCCTGTTCACTCTCGATCCTGATTTCGCCCCGGTCTGGGCGCAGCAGCAGGGACTCGAGGAGGGCGATATTGGGGCTCTCGCGGGGTCTGACCGCGTGCGAGAAGCGCTCCAGACCGCCGTGGACGCGGCAAACGAGAAACTCGCTCGTGTGGAGCAGATTAAGAAGTTCGCCATCCTCCCGGAAGCCTGGATGCCCGGGGGCGACGAACTCACCCCTACGATGAAGTTGAAGCGAAAGCCCATAGACGCCAAGTACTCGGAGCAGATCGAGGGTCTCTACGGCGAGTAGTGCCCGCTGTTCCCCCGGCTACTCTTAGCGGGTGAGTTCAAAACGTCAGATATTCGTCGGCGGTGTGCCGATTGGTGGAGGGGCGCCTGTAGCCGTGCAGACGATGACCAAGACCGAGACGGCGAATATCGCCGCCACGATGGAACAGATCGAAAAGGTTGCCGAGGCAGGAGCGGACCTGGTGCGTTGCGCCGTTCCTCGCGACGAGGATGTCGTTGCGCTAACCGAGATCGTCGAGCGGTCACCGATTCCCGTCATTGCAGACATCCACTTCAACCACACGCTGGCACTGAAGGCGATCGAGGCCGGCGCAGCCTGCATTCGGCTCAATCCGGGCAATATCGGAGGGCCCGACAAGGTTGCGGAAGTTGCCAAACTCGCCACCGAGCGAGGGACCCCGATGCGGATAGGCGTCAACTCTGGCTCCTTGCCCAAGCATCTGCACGAGATCGAGAAGGAGAATCCGGTCGAGGCGTTGGTGACCGCCGCCGTCGAGTTCGTCGAGCTCATGGAGAGACTGGAGTTCGAGAACTTCAAGGTTTCGATCAAGAGCACAGATGTTCCAAATACCATCGCATCGAACCGCCTTCTCGCCGAACGAATTCCTTACCCACTGCACTTGGGGATCACCGAGGCAGGGACCAAGTGGACAGGCTCCCTCAAATCGGCGGTTGGACTCGGCACACTGCTGGCCGACGGAGTGGGGGATACGATCAGGATCAGTCTCTCGACCTTCCACGCCGAGGAAGAGGTGAAGGTGGGGTGGGAGATCCTGAAGGCCTTGAAGCTGCGAGAGAAGGGCCCAGTCTTGATTGCCTGTCCCACGTGTGGCCGCCTCCAGTTCGACATGGATACGGTCGTCGCTGAGATCGAGACACGCCTCGAGGCATATGACGAGCCGGTCGAGGTGGCAGTTCTGGGCTGTGCCGTCAACGGCATCGGCGAGGCCTCGAACGCTGACTTCGGCATCGCCGGGGCCAAGAACGAGGGTCTGATCTTCGCCGGAGGAAAGCCTTTGCGAAAGGTCCCGCAAGAGCACCTCGTGGACACATTGTTCGCTGAGATCGACAAATCTCTGGATCGCGGTGAGGTCGAGTTCGATGATGCGGAAGCCGCCGAAGGAGCCGCCTGGCTGGCGAAGATCGAGGAGGAAAATGCCGGCGAATTGACACCTGAGAGGATCGCGAAGCTCGAGGCCGAGGCTGCGGCCCGCGAGGAGGAGTCGCCGGTCGAGGGCCGGCGGTTCTCACGTTCCTAGGTGACGCCCAGCCCCCGATGCAGCCGATAGGCTCGCGCTGATGTCGAGACGTACCGAAACCTTCCTTCCCACTCTGCGCGAAGACCCGGCAGATAGTGAGACTACATCGCATCGTTTGCTCCTCCGGGCTGGAATGGTCCGCCAGCTCGGATCGGGCTTGTGGACTTGGCTGCCTGCCGGATACAGGTCTATCGCCAAAGCCGAGGGGATAATCCGCGAGGAGATGGTTGCCATCGGCGGGCAGGAGATGCTGCTACCCCTGATGCAGCCAGCCGATATCTGGCGTGAGACCGGTCGATACGGGATTGGGGAGATGTTCAAGTTGCAGGATCGGAGGGAGTCCGACCTCGTGCTGGGGATGACCCACGAGGAGCCGGTGACCTGGCATGTGGCCCGCGACGTGCGCTCCTACCGCGACCTACCCCTGATCCTCTTCCAGATCCAACTCAAGGAACGGGACGAACCAAGGCCTCGCGCGGGAGTGCTGCGCACCCGTGAGTTCTCGATGAAGGACTCCTACAGCTTCGACCGCGACGAGGAAGGGATGGAGGAGAGCTACGCGAAGCACATCGCTGCCTACGATCGGATCTTCGATCGGTGTGGCCTCGAGTGGCACCGCGTCTCCTCCGATGTCGGAATGATGGGTGGAGCCGGAGCCGACGAGTACATGGCTCCCTGCCCAGCTGGAGAGGACAGCATCGCCCTGGCGGACGGGTACGCAGCGAATATCGAAGTCGCCGTCTCGCTTGCCCAGGCGGTGGATCTGCCGCCGCCAGCTGACTCACCTATAGAGGTGGAGACCCCGGGGTCGACGACCGTGGAGGATGTTGCCAGGGTACTCGGGGTAGCCCAAGGCGCCCTGCTAAAGGCGATTCCCGTGATTGCAGAAAATCGAGGTTTGGTGATGGCGCTGGTCCGAGGTGATCACTCTCTGAACGAACTGAAACTTTCGAACGTGATCGGAGAACCGGTCCGGCAGGCCACTCCTGAGGAAATCGACTCAGAGATAGGTCCGACTGGCTTCATCGGGCCGGTTGGAGCGAATTGTCCGGTGATCTGCGACCTCGCCATCGACGGTAGCTCCTATGCATGTGGAGCGAACGAGGCCGATCGGCATCTGACAGGGGTGGACCCGACTCGGGATTTTCAGGCGGAGCGAGCGGACATCAGGGCGGTCCAGTCCGGCGACCTCACAGAAGGTGGTTCGGAGATCGAGATAGTCCCGGCGATCGAAGTCGGCAATATCTTCAAACTCGGCACTCGCTACTCGGAGGCGCTAGGGGCGACCTTCCTCGATGAATCGGGCAGCGAGCACCCGATCGTGATGGGTAGTTACGGCATCGGCCCGGCCCGGATCATCGCTGCGTCGGTCGAGCAGCGGGCCGATGACAAGGGAATATCTTGGCCACGGGCGCTCTCGCCCTGGGATATGTCACTGGTGCCGCTCTCGAAGCAGGGGGAGCCGGAACGTGGCTCCGCCGATGATCTCTACACGTCCCTCTCCGAGGCCGGAGTGGATGTTCTCTACGACGATCGGGATGCGAATGCAGGAGAGAAGCTGACCGACGCTGAGCTGATCGGTTGTCCACTACGGGTAGTTGTCGGGAAGAAGTCGCTTGCCGAAGGGAAATTCGAGGCTCAGGTACGCAAGACCGGTAGGGACGAGAGCATCCAGGTCGAGGGGGCCACCAATACGATCACAGACCTGCTCGATGCGATCGACTGAGGCGGATCGCTGGCAGGCATGAGCAAGCGGACGAAACGAGATGGCGCGGAACTGGGCAGGCGGAGGCTCTTCGGCATCGACAGATCCGGCCCATCCCCGAAGCAAACTCAGCCAGGTGAGCCATTACGACCGTGGACCTTGCCGAACCTGGTCGGCTTCCTGCGGCTCGCCGCTATACCCGTATTCCTCGTCCTGGCTCTCTCGGGCGAAGACGGACCACCTCTCTACGCGGCAGCCATCTTCTGGGCGATTGCTGCTGGCGATTATCTCGACGGGTTCCTCGCCCGAGCGACCGGCCAGTACAGCCGGCTTGGAAGCCTCCTCGACCCGATAGTCGACCGTGCGACGATCCTCGCGGGTGGCTATGTCTGCTGGTACTTCGAACTGCTTCCCCGTTGGGCGCTCGCCGCGATCGCACTACGGGAGGTCCTCACTCTTTTGATGGCTCAGGTCGCGGTTCGGAAGGGGGTCCCGATCGAGATCAACTGGTTCGGTCGGATCGCAGTCTTTCCCATCATGAGTGCCATCTTCTTCGCCATGGTCGTCCAGAGCGTGGTGTGGGACGCGATGCTCGTACTGGGGTTGATCTTGGCGCTATTCGCCAGCGTGGTCTACGTGAGGGACTATCTGAGATACCCCGAGCCGAAGGGGATTGCACGCAAACCTTCAACCTCTGATTGAGGGAAGCCTCTATGGCGGCTATCCTGCTTCAGCACGTCGAGCCCGGAAAGGATCCGCATGCATTGCCCTGAGTGCAGTTTCGTCAACGTAGAGGGAGCCAATTACTGCCAGAAGTGCGGCGTCTACCTCTCGCGGCCCGACCCGCAGGATGAGCCGACGACTATGACCTACACGGTCGACGAGTCTGGTGAGATGCACCAGGTCGACATCGAGGACATCGTTGCCAAGGCTGGCGCTGCATTGGTCATCCGGGCTGGGGGAGGTAGGGCGGGCGAGAGTTTCTCGCTCGATTCGGATCAGCTTTCGATCGGCCGGAGTCCGGAGTCCGGCATCTTCCTCGACGATGTGACGGTCTCGCGGAACCATGCGCTGATCGTCAAACGTGGCTCTGATGTCTACATCGATGACCTCGGTTCTCTCAATGGCACCTACGTGAATCGACAGCGGATCGAGTCACAACTCTTAGGCGACGGGGACGAGATCCAGGTGGGCAAGTACAAACTGAGCTTCCTCGCGGGTGAAGGCGCGGTATGAGCGCTGGAGTCGAAAGCGGCCGCAAAGCCGGATCCCGCCGGTCCTCCAAGCGAAAGGCACTCACTATCGGCGAGGTGACGAAGATGCTCTCGCCGGAGTTCGACGACATCTCGATCTCGAAGATCCGGTACCTAGAGGACCAGAAGCTGCTCTCACCCAGACGCACCGAGGGCGGCTATCGCCTCTACAGCCAGAGCGACGTAGAGAGGCTACGGGCAATCCTCCGCATGCAGAGGGACGAGTTCCTGCCGCTTCGTGTGATCCGCAAGGAACTGGCGGGGGGGACCAGGCGCCGTCGAAGAGGGTCCAGTTCAGCCGATTCCAAGACCTCCGTATCTAGTTCGTCGCGGGAGTGGCTTAGTTTGGAAGACCTCATCGAGGAAACCGGGATCTCCCCGGAACAGGCCGCCGAACTCGCTGAGCACGGTTTGCTGGCGCCCAAGAGGGGCTCCCTGGGCGAGGCCCTCTATGACGAGGCCGATGCGGATATCGCTCGTGCCTGTGTAGAGCTTGCGCGCTTCGGCGTTCACGGGCGGAATCTCAGAGTCTTCCGGACCTCGGCAGACCGCGAGTCGGCCTTGCTGGAACAGCTGATCGGGCCGTCTCTCCGCTCCCATGACTCCGGACGAAGGCGGGAGGCCCTGGACAATCTCGAGAACCTCGCGTCGGTTACCGGGCACCTCAAGCACCTGCTGCTGATCAAGGATCTTCGCCGGATCACCGGCGAAGGCTGAGGGTTGCCGCGCATTCGGCGCAGGCGTTCCGTTCTTAGCTCACCCGATGCGGTGTGGGAGTATGCGACGAACCTCCGAAATCTTCCGCGCTGGTGGCCGAGGACCGCTTCGGTGCGAGATGTCTCGGGCACTGGAGAGACGGTTGGCTCGCGGTGGACTCAGATGTTGCAGGCAAGGAGCGGGAACCGGCTGGGGGCGAGTTTGATCTGTACCGTCGCCGATCGGCCCATGGTCTGGCGGTTCGAACAGGAGACGGAGGGAACTCCATTCGAACGGATGATGACGGGCGCCTGGACGGAGATTCGAATCAGCCCTGAGGGGAGAGGCTCTCGGGTCGAACTGGAACTCGGGCAGAGTCTTCGGGGCCTTTCCCGGTTGGGCACTCTGGTCGTCCGACGAGCATCAGCGAGAACTGCGCGTGAGGCGCTCCAGGCGCTTGAGATCGCCCTCGATGGTGATCCCGGGGTGAGCTAGATGAGCGGCTCGTCAAGGCTGGAGCGAGGTGCCTGGTGGGGATGGGGAGCTGGGCAGGATGTGGCTCCGCTCTCTGCCGAGGTACACAGCCTCCTTTCGGAGCGGTTTGGCGGTCTTCTGACTGCGCCGCCCTCCGCAGTGCAACCGAGTCAGGTACTCCTCCCCGAAGCGAGACCCGTTCCCGGTGGAATGGCCTCCGAGTTGGATGCTTTGCTGGAGCGGTCCAGTTCGGAACGGCTCCGCCACTCAGTGGGGATGAGCTATCCGGACTTGGTCAGGCTGAGATCTGGCGAATTGGATCACGCCCCAGACGCGGTTGCTTTTCCGAGGAGCGTCGAACAAGTCGAGGGTCTCGTGACCGAGTGCGCAAGGCTCGGCGTAGCAGTGGTTCCTTTCGGCGGTGGGACCAGCGTGGTCGGAGGGGTTCGACCCGAGAGGGGGCGGCACGAGGCGGTGGTGACCATGGACCTTGCGGGCCTTCGGGATGTGGAGGTCGATGCGCGGTCTGGGATCGCCCGGATGGGGCCCGGACTTCGGGGGCCCGATGCGGAACATGAGCTCTCTCGTCGAGGCTTCACTCTCGGCCACTTTCCACAGTCGTTCGAGCGCGCCTCGATCGGAGGGTTTGCCGCCACCCGGTCCGCGGGTCAGGCATCGAGTGGGTACGGACGATTCGACGATCTCGTCACGAGCATCGAGATGGCCAGTCCTACAGGGACACTCCGGACCATCGACACACCGATACAGAGCGCTACGAGGGATGGATGGCCGAGGGCTTCGCGGCAGGATGCGAGGCCGTGCGTCATCTGGCGCAATCGGACTCATTGCCAGATGTGATCAGGGTGTCAGATTCTCAGGAGACGGAGGTCGGGCTCGCCATGTCGAGTGCGGCCCCCGGAGTCAAGCGTTTCCTCGAGCGCTACCTCGAATTCCGAGGCAGAGGGAATGGATCTTTGGTCATATGCGGTTGGCAGGGGGACAGTGATGCGGTCAGGCGTCGTCGCAAGCAGACGCGCAGTGGTCTGCGAACCCAGGGAGCGGTCTCTCTCGGCTCTGCACCCGGGAGATCGTGGGAGCATTCCCGCTACGGAGGGCCCTATCTCCGCGATCATCTGATCGAGAGCGGGGTGATGGTGGAGACGCTCGAGACCGCTCACACCTGGTCGAGGCTCGGTGAGCTGTACGAGCGAGTGGCCGATGCGCTGCGCTCGAATCTTGGGGCTTCCGCGATCGTGATGTGCCACCTGTCCCACGCATACGAAGACGGTGCCTCTCTTTACTTCACCTTTCTCGCGCCGGTACGTCCTGGTGACGAGCTCGAGACTTGGGCGCGGGTGAAGACCGCGGCCTGTGACGCGATCGTCGCCACGGGGGGAACCATCACCCATCACCACGCTGTAGGGCGTGACCACTCACGCTGGATGCACCCCGAGGTCGGCCAAGTCGGCCTCGATGCGCTGAGTGCCGTGAAGGAGAGAATCGACCCGACGGGCATCATGAACCCGGGAGCCTTGCTTCCCGCCAGATCCTAGGAATCGCGGGCGTCAGGGTCGCAGACGCTCGCCGAGCCACTGCGGGGCTCACGGCTGGCAGGAGCGATCTCCCCCCTCAACACGCTGCTCCCCACAGCAGGCCCCGTCCCGGATCTGGCAACCCGCTTCAACGCCGCCTCGATCTCGTCGGCCGAAGCAAGGGTCAGCTCGAGGCATCCGTAGGTGTCGTAGGCGGGGGCGAGACCACGTGGAACCGGAGCGGGGCCCGTCAGCTTCCCGGATCCGCCCACGGCATCACGGGCAAGCGGATAAGCCTGCTCCGGGTTGCGATAGAGCCACAGGACATAGCTCTCTCCGGCACCGGTGGGCGAGAGTCCATCTGCACTCAGCTGAACTATTGCCGCGTCGTTTGCCGCTACGACGACAGCCTGACCCGAACCGTCCTCGCGCTCGTCCACGGGAGCGAGTGGTACGAGGGTGGCGGTGCCATTCCCCCCAGAACTCCGTTGGTCCGAGTCACCACCCCCCAGCAGCGTCACACCGAGTACCACAGCGGTCAGAAGCACGATGCTGGCTCCGGCGAGGATCGCGAGTCGCGGTCGCTGCCTGAAGGCCCGGGTGACAGCTCCGACTCGCGCCGCAACGCCTGCCGACATCGAGATCGATTCCAGATCGGCCGCGGGTGGGCGAAATCCGGTCGTGCTCCCGGACCCCGAATCAGGCTGTGAACTCATCCGAGCGTCCGGAGGGGGGACTGCAGCTCTCGTCGGCTCCGCGGTTACCTCTCTCGCGAGCGGAGCCGGCGGCGGTGAGGAGGGGGGAGGGGATGTCGAGTCGCTCTGAGGTACCTCAGGGATGATTGCCTCGGGAAAGACGAGGCGCATACCACTGGCGACTGCAACAGCCCTTCGCCTCAGGTCCGGATCGCTGCGAACCGACGCGATAGCATCGGCTTCGGCGATGGTGTCTGCCTGTCCCAAGAGCCAGTCGCTGACCGAGGGCGGGAGAGGCGGAGAGCCAGGTGACAAGGCCTCGACGGCATCGCGTGCACGGCCGGCTGCCGCATCGCGTTCGAGATCCAACAGGACCGCGGCCTGAGCGTAGTCCTGCCCGCCCTCGAGGAAGAGCTGAAGCAGGGCCCTATCGGAATTGGTCAAGGCCATCTGCCCCCTAGGCTAGCCTGCGCTCGCAATGGAGTCTTCCGAGCCGGCCAGCCATCTCGATGAATTGATCGGCACCGAGTGGCTCGAGAGCGACGAGGAGAGCGCTCGCGGCCGGTTCCTCGTCAAGGATCATCACAAGCAGCCGTTTGGACTCGTACACGGCGGTCTCTATTGCGTCTTGGCTGAGAGCATCTGTTCTCGGGCTACGGCCGGAGCGGTCTGGGACTCCGGACAGATCGCAGTCGGTCAAGCCAATGACACCTCGATGCTCCGTCCGGTCACTGAGGGGCATGTCAACGCCACGGCGCGGCGAATGCATGCAGGGAGGACCACCTGGATTTGGGAGGTCGAGTTGACCGACGATCAAGGGAGGCTCTGTGCGCTTTCACGGATAACCATGGCGGTCCGCCCGCGGCCCGATGGCTTCGGTCCTAGCGAGGGAGCGGACGAAGCGGACTGAAGCGGTTGGTCACCGGCAAACGCCGGTCTCGACCGAAGGCCTTCGAGGAGATCCTCGTGCCAGGAGGGGCCTGACGGCGCTTGTATTCGGCTCGATCGACAAGGCGGATGACCTCGTCTACCACCTCGGCATCGAACCCTTCCTCCACGATCTGGTGCCGACCGAGGTCCCGCTCTACGTAAAGTTCGAGGATCGCGTCGAGCGTCTCGTACGGCGGGAGGGAGTCGGTGTCAAGCTGATCCGGACGTAGCTCGGCACTCGGCGGCCGATCGAGTATCGACTTCGGGAGCGCGGCGGCTGCCCCCCGTGTGCCCCGTGACCGGATCAGTTCGTACACGACGGTTTTCGGCACATCCTTGATCGGTGCAAAGCCTCCAGCCATATCCCCGTAGAGAGTTGCGTATCCAACTGCCATCTCGGACTTGTTGCCGGTGGCCAGAGGGAGCCAGCCGAACTTGTTCGAGAGAGCCATGATCAGCGTCCCTCGAATTCTGGATTGGATGTTCTCCTCGGCGAGGCCGGTCTCGGTCGATCCGAAGCTGTCCGCCAGTTGGTCTGCATAGGACTCCATCATCCGAGCGATCGGGATGTCGATCAGCTCACCTCCGAGCGCCACGGCCAGGTCACGCGCATCGCCCTGAGTCTCGGGGCTCGAATGCGGAGAGGTCATGACTACACAGACAACCGATTCAGGGCCGAGGGCGTCGCAGGCGAGCATGGCCACGAGGGCGGAGTCGATCCCACCCGAGAGCCCCAATACGACACGCTCGAACCCGTTCTTGGTCGTGTAATCACGCAGCCCCAGACACAGCGCCGCGTAGACCTGGTCCAGATCCGAGGAGGAAGTCTCCTCTCCTTCACTACTGCCGTCGATACCCTGATCGAGGTCGACGTACAGGAGGTCCTCCTCAAACCTTTGAGCAGAAACGGTCTCACCATTGGGAAGGGAGACCAGCGAGCTGCCGTCGAAGACGAGTTCGTCCTGGCCTCCGACCATGTTGCAGAGGGCAACCGGAGCACCTACTTCCGAGGCTCGCGCCACCACGATCTCCGCACGGGCTTGGGACTTGCCGCGGGCGAACGGAGAGGCAGAGCAATTGACCACCAGATCAGCCCCAGCGGTCACTGCCGAGACAGCTGGGCCCTTCGGAATCCAGATGTCCTCACAGATGGTCACTCCGATCGAGCGACCTGCTGCTTCGAAGACGAGGCTCTCACTGCCAGGCACGAAATGACGTCGCTCATCGAATACGCCGTAGTTGGGCAGCACCTGCTTCCGGTAAATCGCGGAGATCCCTCCATCCTGCAGGACCGCAGCGGAGTTGAAGGCGATCGGAGACAAGGGGGATGAGAGGGGATCGATCGGCTTGGATCTCCCTCCGGTGGACACCTCGGGAAATCCGACCAGAGCGATGATTCCGGTGACCCCTCCGGCCAGCATCTCCAACTCGGCCCTCACCGCCTCGAGGAAATCGATTCGAAAGACGAGGTCGTCTGGCGGGTATCCCGAGAGGACCAGCTCGGGGAAAACAACCAGATCAGCCCCTCCTCCTTTGGCTCGGTCGATCCAGTCGCCTACGAGCGAGCGGTTCTCACTTATCGCGCCCACGGTGGGGTTGACCTGCGCAAGGGCGATCCTGATGTCAGGTGGCTGGCCCACGGTCTGAAGTATGGCCAGACCTGACGCTACTCTCGCAAGCCGAATGGCTTTCAGGAGACGGACAGTCGATCATGCGGTGCCGCGGAGACCAGGCGTGGCGCTGCTGGAGGCCCATGTGAAGGACCTCTGCGAGGAGTACAGCATCGCGATCGCTGGCGCATCTAGCAGAGGACGAGCGATTCGATATGTGGGAGGGGCACTGGAGATCGCAATCCCGGAGATCCGCGGCCAGGTCACATATCTGATCGCACTGCATGAGATAGGACACCTCGTCGGAGCGGGCCGTTCAGCCCCTCGCCTCGAGGCCGAAGCCAACGCTTGGGTCTGGGCGCTCGATAACACGGAGGTCGAACCGACCGATGCCAGCCTCAAGTCGATCGGGAGGAGACTGGATGGCTATCTCGAGTGGGCACTTGCACGCCAACATCGAAAGCATCCGCCACGCATCCCGCCACCCGATCACGTCTTCTGGCGGCTCCGTGCTCTCAGCGGGACTTCGCGGGACGCTTCTTGGGTCGGGCCTTGATCTTCGTCTTCCGTCCGAGGTTGCCGACGATGGTTGCCACGACGGTCACCAGATAAACCTGCCCGAGCAGGGACTCGAGGGTCGCGAGGGCCTTCCCGGGGCCCTCGGCGGGGATCAGGTTTCCGTAACCGGTCGTCGTCATGGTCGAGAAGCTGAAGAACAGGTAGTTGCTGGTGGTGTTGCTGCCATCGACGAAGAACGGGGCGCCCTCTAGTGACCCGACCACGTTGTAGGCTGAAGCGAAGGCAAGGCCGAGCAGGAGATACAGGCAGAGGACACCGAACATAGTCTGGACGGTGACGACCCCTTCCTCGAGCCCGTGACGGATCAGGCCGCGCACGATCACAACGGGCGCGATGACCACGAGGATCAGGGTGGTTATGCGGGTAGCGTGCTCACCGACGTCTGGGGTACCGAGTGAGAGCCCTGCGCTCGCCAAGATCAGCACTACGACGACCACCCGAGCGACTCGCACCAGTACACGTGGGCTGTCTGCAGCGAGCATGGCGGAAATCAGGGTGAGCCCGTACAGCGCCACCACCAACACCCTGCCGGCTTCGGTGTCGGGTGCGGCGATCTGGACCACGATCGAGGTCAGGATCAGCATCAGGCTGACCCCGTAGCGGTGGACGACGTGGTTCTGGTGTCGCGACCGGACCGACTTCACGCTCGCAATTCAATCAGGCCCGCTGGTCGGAGCGGGGGGGGTCTGATGGAACCGTCCGCAGCCACGGTGCGGCAAATGTTGAATCATCGGTCGATGGCTCGAGCATCCGATCAGGCAGAGCGCCTCTTGATCATCACGGCAGACGACTATGGCTATTGGTCCTCCTATGACGAGGGGATACTGGCGGCTGTCGACTCAGGCAGCGTCGACGCGGTCAGCGTCATGACGGAGCGTGAGCATTGCGATCCCGACCCGCTGGTCGAACTCGGAGCGGAGGTAGGCCTACACGTCGACTTCGAGGGGCGCTGGGGCGCACGCAGTGGAGCCTCGGCCAAGACCGCTCTAAGGGTCCAGGTCGAGCGTTTCGCAGAGATGTTCGGCCGCTGGCCGGCATTCATCAACGGCCATCACCATTGCCACGCGAGGCCGGAACTGGCCACACCCGTGTTCGAGGTGGCGCTGCAGATAGATTGCCCCGTCAGGGCGGTTGGACGGGATCACAGACAGTGGCTGAGCGAGAGGGGGATCATGACGCCGGATCACCTGATCGGCAGAACCGAGCCCGAGGAGGATTCAGAGCCTCCTGATCTGCGGGATCTACCCACGGGAGTAACCGAGTGGTTCGTCCATCCGGGTTATCCCGACGCTGCATCCGGCTCGAGCTATGACGAGGCGCGGAAGGAAGATCTGGACCTGGTCACCCGGCTGCAATTGCGCGCCCGCTTCGACCAGCCGGTCTGGGAGGGGGCGCGGAGATCGCGGTTCGGGCCGGCCTTCGATCGGACCGGCACATGAACTCAGGCCGCGTCGAGGTCGAGCCGGAGGGCCGGCCCGTCGTCGGCGGGGGGAGGGGGTGACTCCCCGTCCCGCCGAAGGCCTGACAGACCGATGCCGATGAGTCTGAGGGGCTCCGGCGCATCCAGAACGTCGAGCAGCTCACGACCCAATCCCGCAACTTCATCCGGATCGCGGGTGTGGTGAGGGAGCGTACGCGAGCGCGTCAGTGTCTGGAAGGAGGCGAGCTTCGCTTTCAAGGTCACGGTTCTGCCAGAGCGATAGCCTCGGGCGAGGCTCGCGCAGACTTCGCCTGCAAGCTCGTCGATTCGCGCACCGAGCCATTCGAGATCGGAGATGTCCCGGTCGAAGGTCGTCTCTCTGCTCTCCGACTTGGGCTCACGGACAGGTTCGAGCTGTCGACCATCCTGACCATTGGCTCTAGCCTGCAGCCCGCGTGCGTGATTTCGGCCGACCGCATCAGCGAGCAACTCGAATTCCATGCGTGCCAACTCGCCCACTGTCTGGACCCCGACTCCGCTAAGGCGCTGCTCGGTCTTCGGTCCGACCCCGGGGATGATCCTGGCAGGGAGGTCGTCCACCCGATCCGGCATCTCTGTCTCATCGAGGACCGAGAGGCCGTCCGGTTTCTCGAGGTCCGAGGCGATCTTCGCCAGCAGCTTGTTGCTGCCCAGGCCTACCGAGCAGGTCAGTCCGGTGCGCTGTCTGACCAGATGCTTCATCTCCCTCGCTCGGGTCTTGGGCGCTATCGAACCGGACAAGTCGAGGTAGGCCTCGTCCAGCCCCGCCACCTCGAGCGTGTCGCTGAATCCGGCTAGGACGTCCATGACCGCCTTCGAGGCACGACGGTACAGCCGCATGTCGCTGGGGACGAGTATTGCCTGTGGACATCGTCTGTGAGCGACGGCCAGAGACAACGCCGAGTGGACACCGAACTCCCGCGCTTCGTACGAGGCCGTCATGACCACGCCTCTGGACCGTGCACTGGTGCCGTTGGCAACGATGACGGGCCTGCCACGGAGATCCGGCCGACGGAGGAGCTCGACCGACACGAAGAAGGAGTCCATATCGACATGGGCGATCATCGAGACGGATGCTAGGAGTGGTCACCGACGACAGCCGCGCACGAGACCGTGCGCTCGCCATTCGCGTCTGGCCTACATTTGCCGCGTGAGTAGTCCCGAGGGAAAGAACCTGGAAGCGATCGCCCAAGCGATCGACCACCACAACAAGAACTGCGATTTCCCGGCGGCGGAGATCAGGATGAATCCCTTCGAGGTGGAGCGCCTCGGTTGGGACGAGTTCATGGGACTGCCGATCGTCCCCGATTCCGGGCTGAGCACAGGGCGCTTCAGGATCGTCTGCTCCCGCGATCTAGAGGGAGAGGGGATAGAGGAGGCCGAAGCTCTCGGCATCCCGGTCGAGGTGGCGGTACCCGCGGGCCCGCGTTCCTGAGTCGCCTCAGTACTCGGAAGAGAGGTCGATACCGAGGTCGTTGAGCAGTTTCTGGGCCTCGATGTTCAGCCTGAAGAATTCACCGGTCCAGATGAGGACGCCCATAACTATCAAGATCGCTCCGCCAACAGCGATCAGTGCCGGTTGAATCCGCTTCACCACCTTGAAGGCAGATGACATCTTGCTGAAGGCGATGGCCGTGAAGAGGAAGGGAATCGCCAGCCCGGCCGAGTAGAAGCCCAAGAGGAGCGCGCCACGGCCAGCGGTTTCGGAGAGAGCGGCCGCCGCGAGGATGGCACTGAGCGTAGGTCCGATGCACGGCGTCCAGGCCAGCGCGAACGCTGCTCCAGCCACCACTGGTCCACCCTTGCCGGCTCGCTCCATCAGCGCGTCTACGTGCCATTCCTTATTGAGGCGATCGATGAACAGCGTCGCAATGAAGAAGACCCCCATCGTGACGATGACAACCGCGGATATCTTCTCGAGCAGGCGGCGATTGTCTCCGAGCACCGAACCGATGCCGGTCGCCGTCAGGCCCAGCAGGATGAATATCAGCGAGAAGCTAGCGACGAACATCGCGCTGGGCAAGAGGACTCGTTTCCAGCTGACCGTGTCGAGCTCGCCGTAGGCCACTCCGGTCACTGCAGAGAGATATCCGGGTACCAGGGGGAGCACGCAGGGAGAGAGAAAGGAGATTGCACCAGCGAGGAAGGCAGCCGCCAGCCCCACTCCGCCTGTCGGATCTTCGACCATGATCCTGTGATTGTTGCCGTTGACGGGCTCCGGCGGCGTGATATCCGCTTCTTGGATACCTTCAATGCCATGAATCTGCGAGGCGAAAGGATCTGGCGTGCGTTCGGCGCCGCATCGGCGCTCTGTCTGGGTGGCATCGCCCTCTCCGCCTGCGGTGGCGGGTCACAGCAGGTAGATCTCACCTCGGCTCGAGGCTGTTTGGCTGATGCAGGATATGAACGAGTCGTAGCCGCGGACATAGGGGCAACATTGCCGGGATCGGTCGCCCCGAACCTCGCGATGATTCGGGGCGATCTGACCGTGGAGGCAACCGTCAACGGGAATGTCGCCCGTGCAGAGAGGCGCTTGGCTGATCTGCGGGGTGTTCTCGAAGGTCTGGGCGTTTCCGAGCCGGAGAAGCGCGTGTCACGGGTCGGAAATGCGGTGATCGTGTTCACGCCTCAACCGAGCGGTGTGGACCGGGTCCAGGCTCTCGGCTGCTTCCGGCAGGCCTGAGTCGGTGTTCGCGTAATCAATGCTCGCTAACGGTGATTATGGAAACTTCTCTCCGTAAACAGGCGCAAGCTTGTTTCAGGCGTGACTGCGAGCGAAATCAGCGATCAGCGTGCACAACCGTCCTCCGCTCCACGCCGTAGGCGTCGCCCCGGGAGGATCTGCGAGGAGTTCAGACCGTGGCAACGTCTCTGCCCAGGCTTCCGCGACCGCCAGAGGGTGTCCCGGATCCGCCTCGTCGTCGCTGGCCACGATCAGAGTCGGCACCGAGATCTCGGCGAGATCACTCAGATCTCCGAAAGGCCGTGATCGTGGAATCCACCAGAGAGCGTCGGCCAATGCATCGAGGTGTCGGTGTAGCGCGATTCGTCTGGCTGCGAGTTCGATCAAGCGGTCTCGCCACTCACCGTCAGCCTCGAGCTGCGCAGCATAGGCCTCGACGAAGCCCTCGGGGCCGTCATCCCTCAGCCCCTCACTCATCGCCTCCCATGGGGAGAGTGAGGCCTCAGTGGCCTCGCCACCGGAATAAGCGGGTCCTATCAGGACCATGCCTGCGATTGGATTCGGGCGGTCGAGGGCGTAGCGAGCAATCGTGTGTGCGCCCATCGAGCTCCCGACCAGGTAGAACGGTTCGCCGGAGGCCACTTCTGCGCTGATGATTCCGTCCAGATCCTCGCCCAGAGCAGAGTACGAGTAGGCATCTGCCTGCGGAACCCCCTGATCAGGGGGATCGGATTCACCGTGAGACCGAGCGTCGTATGAGACCGTTCGGAAACCCGATCGCTCCAACCGGCGTGAACCATGGACTACCTGGGATCGAACGGCAGTCAGTCCGTGCAGCAGGATGATCGCGGGCCCCTCGCCGCTGGTCTCGCGGGCCAGCGCGGGTCTTCCCTCACCCATGGGGGGTCGCCGGGGCGAAGACCGCAGCCCTACGCGAGGGTTGCGACCGCCTTTTCCAGATCGTCGACGTCGTGATAGGTGAGGCCGAAGAGTGGGACGTGTCGGTACCTGATCACACCTGAGCCGTCGATCACGAAGACCGCCCGCCGGATGAATCCCCCCGGTCCCAGCGCTCCGTAGGCCTTGGCGACCTCCTTGTCAGGATCGGAGGCGAGGGGCGTCGTGAGCGCATTCTCCCTGCTGAATCGTTCATGCGAGTCGACCGACTGTGGCGAGATCCCGAGCAAGGGCACGCCCAGGGCTTCGAGTCGGTCACCGTCGTCTCGGTAGGAACAGAACTGCTTGGTGCAGACCGGGGTGAAGTCGCCCGGGTAGAAGGCGAGGATCAGACCATGTTCGAATTGATCGAGGGAGAAGACCTTCCCCCCGGTACCGGGGAGTGAGAATTCCGGCGCCTTGTCCCCCACCTTCAGGGCGGTCATCAGGCGGGGGAAACGGTGACCGATTCGATGATCACCGGCGCTCGAGGGGTGCCGCCGGGCTGGCCCAGTTCCTCGATTCGCAGCACCGTATCGAGACCCTGCACGAGCTCGCCGAGCAACGCATAATCCGGCGGCAATTGGGCATCCTGAGCCGTCACCACGAAAAACTGGCTCCCCGACGTCCCGGCAGCTTCGGTACCGGTCTTCGCCATGGCGACCACGCCCTGTAGGTACCGCAGGTTCGATGGGGGTGCCTCCACAACGCTGTAGCCCGGACCACCGCTGCCGTCGCCACTGGGGTCTCCCCCCTGCACCACGAAGCCCGGCTCGATCCGATGGATCAGCGTGTCGTCATAGACCCCCGATTCGGCGAGAGAGGCGAAGGAAGCAGAGGTCTTGGGGGCTCTGTCCACGTCCAGGGCGATCGTGAAATCCCCGCAGCTCGTGGATACGACCGCGTTCGTCGGGGCCGTCAAGGGCTTGGAGGGCGGGTCGAGAGAGACCTTCTTCGGTGCCGGGGACTGAGCCTCCTCGCAGCCTTCTGGAAGCGCAACGCCCGTCTCCTCGGACTCACCGCTGCCAGCGCATCCCGTGACTACGAGAGCCAAGCTGACGAGCAGGAGAAGTGGTGCGACTGCGCTCTTATTGGAGATCACGGGACGCATGGAATCTGGAGATTAGGGGACCGGGCAACGGATCGCTTGGATGCAACCATCTGAGCATGCCCCGTAGTCGAAAGGTAGCCCCTGACCGTTCCCAGGATCTGATCCGGTCTGCCGGTCACGGCATCGGCAGGGCCATGATCAGGGCTCCGTGGCTCTGGCCGCTGCTGCGAGGCCCCGTGAAGCGATTCTTCGACCTACGGGCCGACAGCTGGGATCGTCGGACGGTCGAGTCGGACCCTGAATTCCTCTTGCCGCTTGCCAGCGCCCTCACCCATGTCGGGGAACCAGAGCGAGCACTCGATCTGGGCACCGGAACCGGAGTTGCTGCCCTGCTGATCGCACGAGAGTTCCCCCGCTGCAGCGTCCGAGGAGTCGATATCTCCGAACCGATGATCAAGCGGGCCACACGCCGCATCGGTCTCGATCCCGATGGCAGGGTCGCATTTCGTGTCGCCGATGCATCTTCACTTCCGTTTGCAGATGACGCATTCGATCTCGTCACCCAACTGAACCTGCCACCGTTCCTCGGTGAGACAAGCCGTGTCCTCAGGCCCGGTGGCTTCTTCATCGCGGCCACGAGCTGGGGTGAGCGAACGCCTTTTCACGTGGATCCTCGAAAGCTCGAAAAGGCCGCACTGCGACACGGGCTGGAGCCAGTGACCTCTGGCCAGTCGGGACAGGGGCAATACGCGGTGTTCACACCAGCCCTCCACCCTCCCGGCTAGATTCCCTCGCGTGAGCCAAGACCAGCGCCCCCTGCTCTTGATCCTCAATCCGACTGCTGCGGGCGGCGGATCTGAGCGCGTACTCGATGAAGCCGTGCAGGTACTCGAGGAATCAGGAGCGGCTTTTCGGGTCGCGAGGACCGAGAGTTCGGAAGAGGTAGCGACCCTGGCCCGGTCGGCTGTCCAGTCCGGTGAGATGCCCGTTGCGGTTGGGGGCGACGGAACTCTCGCCTGTCTGGTTCGCGAG
>JAUMFR010000226.1:0-2282 GCA_032119755.1 Solirubrobacterales bacterium
TGGGACACCCGTCTCGATGGACGCCTCGCCCAGGCGGTTTGCTCGATCCAGTCCGTGAAGGGCGTCTCCCTCGGCAAAGCGTGGGAGGTCGCCGGTGGCCCCGGTTCGGAGGCCCACGACGAGATCTTCTGGTCCGAAGAGCGGGGGTGGTTCCGCGAAACGAACCGCGCGGGCGGACTGGAGGGCGGTATGACCAATGGTGAGCCGCTGGTCGTGCGGGCAGCGATCAAGCCCATCTCGACCCTCACCAAGCCGCTGCGATCGGTAGATACGGAAACCCACGAGCCTGCTCAGGCCATGCGCGAGCGAACCGACTCGACCGTCGTGCCGGCAGCCGGAGTCGTTGGGGAGGCGATGGTGGCGCTCACTCTCGCTGGCGCTTATCGCGAGAAGTTCGGCGGCGATCACATCGACGATGTCCGCTCGGCTCTGGCAGCCTACGAGGAGCGGATCGGATGGCGGCGGTAGTCGCGGGGGGCACCGGATCCGGAGAGACACCCGGAGGCGGAGGCGCCCTCGTCCTGATCGGCTTCATGGGTGCTGGAAAGAGCACCGCCGCGAGGGCGGCCTCGATGTTCAGCGAAGTCCACGATGTGGATCTCATACTCGAGGAGGCTCTCGGCTCGAGTATCAGCGAGTTCTTCGAGGCCGAGGGTGAACAGGAGTTCCGTCGGCGAGAAGAGGCGCTGATATGCGATCTCCTCGCTAGTGCCGGTCCTGAGTCGGTGATCGCCCTCGGAGGAGGAGCGCTCGGATCGAGCCGCACGCGCGAGGCGCTCGGCCGTCACGCGGTGATCTGGCTCCATGTGTCGTTGGAGCAGGCCTGGGATCGAGTGGCAGGCGACCCGAGTCGTCCGCTCGCGGCCGACCGGAAGGCGTTCGAGGATCTGTTCACGGAAAGGACTGCCGTCTACGAGCGGTCGGCCGACGCAATCATCTTCAGCGACGGGCCGGCCAGGACTGCCGAGGCAATCGGCTGGATCGCAGCCCGTCGCGATGAGCTCGAACGAACGAAGTTGTTGTGGTGTGGTTCGGAGGCAGGCACCTACCCGGTCTGGATCGGTCGCGAGATCATCGGTCGCGTACCGAGCAGGGCATCCGGGCGAAGGTTCTGCGTCACCGACAGCACCGTCGGCGAGATCTACGCTGACCAGATCGATGCCGCAGAGACGATCGTGGTCGACGCTGGGGAATCTTCGAAGAGCCTCGCCACTGCGGAGAGCGTCTGGCAGCGGATGGCTGACATGGGGGTCGTCCGTTCCGATCACCTGGTCGCTCTAGGCGGGGGCGTCGTCGGCGATCTCGGTGGATTCTGCGCTGCCTCCTACCAGCGCGGGATCGAGTCGGTCCAGATACCTACATCCTTGGTCGCCCAAGTCGATTCTGCCTATGGAGGAAAGACCGGTGTGGATCTGCCGACCGCGAAGAACTTCGTGGGTGCGTACCACCCGCCGGTCGAGGTGGTCGTGGATCTGGATTGCCTTGCAACCCTTCCCGAGGCGGAAGCCGCTGCGGGCTGGGCCGAGGTGGTCAAGACCGCACTGCTCGAGGGAGGAGACCTGTGGGAGCAGGTGAAGGGTTTCGACCCCGCGGAGATGCGTGATCCCGAGGCCATGGAGCCGATAGTCAGCGCCTGCGCGAGGGTAAAACTCTCGGTGGTGGTCGAGGATGCGCACGACTCGGGCCGCAGACAGATCTTGAACCTCGGCCACACGATCGGTCACGGGATCGAGACCGCAGGGAACTACAGTCGACACCGGCATGGTGAGGCTGTCTCGCTTGGGCTGCTGGCGGCCCTGAGACTCTCGGAGGCCGATGAACTGCGCTCGGAGGTGAGGCGAATTCTCGCGGCAGCCGGCCTGCCGGTGACGCTCTCGGACGAGATCTCCACCGATCAGGTAATCGCGGCACTCGCCCACGACAAGAAGCGCGATTCAGAGGGTGTCAAGTTCGTCCTGCTCGATCTGCCTGGCAAGCCTCGTTGGGGGGAGTTGGTCGATGACGCGGACATACGTGCATCGATCGACGAGTTGCGGGAGGATTGAGAGCGATGAACGGACCGACGAGGAATCGAGTCGCGGTGATGCATGGCGTGAACCTGAACATGCTCGGCAAGCGCGACCCCGAGCACTACGGGACGATGACCCTCTCGGAGCTCGAGAATCAGATCCGGAAGTGGGCCAAGGAGTTCGATCTCGAGCCGATCACCTACCAGAGCAACTCGGAGAGCGGATTCATTGAATTCCTCCACCGCCTGCCTGATACGGCAGATGCCCTCGTGG
>JAUMFR010000227.1:0-6737 GCA_032119755.1 Solirubrobacterales bacterium
GAGGGTAGCCGACCTGCGTCCGCAACGACATCACCGCCCCGCTTCGGTTGGCTTGCGATACTGATACCTCGCATGGCACTTCCCAAGCAGACACAGATCGAGTGGGTGACCTCCAGTTGCTACGGAACCCTGATCGACTGGGAGAAGGGCATCGGCGAAGCATTCGCCAAGCAGGCTGCCAGGGATGAGTTGACGATCGATCTCGATGCGCTGCTGGCGCGCTTCTTCGAAGAGCAGGCGATGATCATGGCTGGCGCTTACGAGCTGCATGCCGAGGTGATGCGTCAGGCGGTCGGCAACGTCTGCGAGGAGATCGACTGGGAGATAGAGCCTTCCCGGGCTCAGTTCCTGCCCGACAGCGTGCCGTACTGGCTCCCGTTCAGGGAGTCGAATGCGGCGCTCGACAGGATCAAGGCCAAGTACAAGGTAGGCCTGATCTCGAACACCGACGATCCTCTCCTCGGGCTCTCGCGTCGTCACCTTCGCACCGAACTGGATCTCGTCGTGACCTCTCAGCAGGTACGCAGCTACAAGCCTGACAACGCCCACTTCCGTGAGTTCGCGCGCAGGATCGGAAGCAAGAAGGGTTGGGTCCACATCGGAGCCAACTACGACACGGACGTCGCTCCGCTGCTCAAGATGAAGGTGCCCGTGATCTGGGTCAACCGCAAGGGCGAGAAGCTGGAGGGCCGCAAGGCGCCCGACGCCACCGTGAAGAACTTCAAGGAAGCCGCAGCAAAACTCGGCGCCAAGTAGGCGTCGGTTGGCCTACTCGATCTTCGCGAGGAGATCGCCAGCGGATACCGCGGCTCCCTCTGTCGCGGCGAGCTCGGTCACGGTTCCCGACCGGTGAGCGATGATCTCGTTTTCCATCTTCATCGCCTCGATCACGCAGATCAGATCCCCCTCCGCGACCTCGGCGCCCTTCTCGACGGCCACCTTGAGCACCGTCCCCTGGAGCGGCGACGGAAGTGCCTCCGAGGTGGTTCCCACGCCCCCGCCGGCCCCGCCGGACTTCCGTCTCGGTGCTCGCCCCCCACTGGTGCCGGAGCCGCCTGCACCACCTGCGCTCGCCGGTCCGCCGATCACCTTCACGTCGAAGAGTTTGCCGCCGACCTCCACCTTGTAGTCGCGTTCGGTCTTCTCGACATCCTCGTCTCCCGCCGCATCGGCAACTGACGCGGGTGCAGTGGTCTTGAGCCACTCCTTGTCTTCGATCAGGTCGCGGCAGGTCGTTCCCTCGGCCCACTGATCGGTCGCGAGGATCGCTTGGTGGAACGGGATCAGGGTGGTCAGATTGCCGATCTCGTACTCACCGAGCGCGCGGAGCATGCGAGCGGTCGCCTTCTCCCGATCGGTGTCCCAGACGATCAACTTGGCGATCATCGGGTCGTACATCGGCGATACCTCTGAGTCGGCAATCGCGCCGGAATCGACTCGTACGCCAGGCCCTGACGGCTCGGTGTAGGAGGTGATGCTTCCTGGTGCAGGAGCGAAGTTCTTGAAGGCGGCCTCAGCGTTGATCCTGCACTCGATCGCGTGGCCGGTCAGCTCGACCTCTTCCTGAGTGATCGAGAGTGGTTCGCCGGCGGCGATCCTGATCTGCTCCCGAACGATGTCCACACCGGTGACCATCTCTGTCACGCAGTGCTCGACCTGGACCCGGGTGTTCATCTCGAGGAAGAAGTACTCGTCCCCGACCTGCAGACCCTCGACGGTTCCCGCTGAGCGGTAGTCGACGGCGCGCGCAGCGTCGGTGGCGATCTTGCCGATCCGCTCGCGCATCTCGGCATCCACGTGGGGCCCCGGGGCCTCTTCGATCAGTTTCTGATGCCTGCGCTGGAGCGAGCAGTCGCGCTCTCCGAGGTGGATGACGGTTCCCTGGGAGTCGGCGAGCAGCTGGACCTCCACATGACGTGGATCTTCCAGATACCGCTCCAGGTAGACGGTCGGGTCACCGAAGAACTTCTCTCCCTCACGAGCAGCGCCTTCGAACGCCTCCTCCAGTTCGCTCGGATCCATGGCGACCCGGAATCCCTTCCCGCCACCACCTCCGGCCGCCTTGCAGGCAACCGGATAACCGATCTCCTCCGCTTGGCTCGATGCCTCGGCCACGTCGGCTGCCGGAGAGGTGGCGCCCGGCACGATCGGCACACCGGCAGCCTGCATCAGGGCCCTCGACTCCGTCTTGGAACCCATAGCTTCGATGGCGGAGGCGGGCGGACCGATGAAGACGATTCCCGCGGCCTCACAGGCATTTGCGAACGGAGCGTTCTCTGCCAAGAAGCCGTAACCCGGGTGGATCGCTTCAGCGCCCGACTGGGCCGCGACCTCGAGGATCTTCTCGATGTTCAGGTAGCTCTCGGCAGGGACCGCTGGTCCGAGCAGGAATGCCTCATCTGCGGTCGCTACGTGCGGTGAGTCCCGATCGATCTCCGAGTAGACGGCAACGGAGCCGATGCCCATCTCGCGAAGGCACCGGTTGATTCTGATCGCTATCTCGCCGCGATTGGCTACGAGGACTTTTGAGAACATCGAGGCGGCAGTATTTCAGCGTCAGGCCCCTCGCTGCTTTCCGGTACCGGTGATCGGGCTCCCTTCAGGCGAGGCCTGCGCTTCCGCTGTGATGACCGGACCGTTCGGGCCTCAGCGTGTCTTCCAGGCATCGGGCTCGTCCGCGAGACGATCCACGATGTCTGGCAGTTTCCCGTCACGCAGGTCGGCCACCGTTACCTCTTCGAGCACCTCGCGCAGAGAGGAACGCACTGCGATCCACACCTTCGTCAACGATTCGGCGTTTCCGGGATATGAAGTGGTTTCAGGCGCATCGTCCTGGATGTTCGCGAGCGGACCCTCGACGGCCCTGATCACATCGGCGAGCGTGATCTCCTCCGGCCTCTTCGAGAGCCAATAGCCACCCTTGGCTCCACGCCGAGCGCGAACCAGTCGAGCGTGCTTCAGCTCGAGCAGGATCTGCTCGAGGAACTGGAGCGGGATTCCCTGAGCCTCTGCGATCGAGTCGCCCTTGGTCGGCTCTTCACCCTTGTCGGATAACTCGGCGACCGCTCTGACGGCATAGTCGGCTTTGGCTGAGATCCTCATGCTTCGGATACCTTGGCAGAGCGGGTCTCAAAGCATGCGAGTGGCCATACATGGAGAATGTGAGCGTGATCGAGCTCCAATCGCACTCCACTTACTCCGACGGTGAGTTGCCGCCCGCGGGAGTTGTCGCCGCGGCGGCGGAGGCCGGGGTCACCACCCTCGCCCTCACCGATCACGACGCTGTCGATGGAATCGCCGAAGCCGACTCAGCGGCTCGGGAGCTGGGTATCGCTCTCATCCCGGCCGCCGAGATCTCCTGCGTTCACTCCGACCTCGATGACCTGCACATGCTCGGCTACTTCATCGATCCCGCTGCCATGCGCTCAGCCTGCGAGCGCGCCCAGCAGGAGAGGGTCGTCCGTGCCGAGGAGATCGTCGCGAATCTGAACCGCCTCGGGGTCGAGGTGAGCTTCGAGGAAGCGATCGCGAAGGCCGGCGATGCCTCTTCCGTCGGTCGACCACACATCGCCAAGGCCGCCGGGGTGGAGCCCGACGGAATGAGCGCGTTCTTCGAGGAGTATCTCGTTCCGGGAGCGAAGGCTTTCGTCTCCCGTCGCTGGCCCACCGCCGCTGAGGCTGCGGACCTGATCCGCGAGGCAGGCGGTTCGGTCGTGCTGGCTCACCCTTTCTGGGACCTCGATGATCCGACCCGGGTTGCCGACCTGATCGACGATCTCCCGCTGGACGGAGTGGAGGTCTTCTATCCCTCCCACACCGAGGAGCAGACGGCTTTCCTGGTCGAGCTCTGCGCTGACAGGGGTCTGGCCACGACCGCGTCCTCCGACTTCCACGGACCCGATCACAAGATGTTCAGCGAGTTCGGGGCGTACGAGACCTTCGGTCTCGGCAAGCCTGAACTGCCTCCAGCCGTCTCTGGTTAGAGCAGGCCGCGCTCGTCGAGGTAGGCGACGATCTTCGCCGCTGATTCCTCGGGTTCTTCGTTCTCGGTCTCGACCGTGACCTCTGCGTTCAGCGGCGGCTCGTAGGGGTCCGATACTCCGGTGAACTCCTTGATCTCGCCCTTGAAGGCCTTCTCGTAGAGGCCCTTGACGTCACGATCCGCGCAGGCCTCGACCGATGCGTTCACGTAGACCTCGATGAATCGCTCACCCATCATGTCGCGAGCCTCGTCACGGATCTCGCGATAGGGAGAGATGGCGGCGGTGATCACCGGCGTGCCGTTACGTGAGAGCAGGTCGGCCACGAAGGCGATGCGACGGATGTTGGTGTCACGATCCTCCTTGGAGAATCCCAGGCCCTTCGAGAGGTTCTCGCGGACCACATCACCGTCGAGGATCTCGATGTTCGCGCCGCGATCGCGGATCTCCTGCTCGACGATGAGCGAGATGGTCGTCTTGCCTGCGCCGGAGAGTCCGGTGAACCAGAGTGTGAAGCCCTTGTCGTTAGCCATTTGCTCCTCTTGGGGTCAGGTGATTTGTCGGGTCGGTTGAATCTCTAGCCGGATCAACCGGCGTTGCGATATGAGTCGATCAGGATCTGGGCGACCTCGGGACGAGAGAACTCGGGCGGAGGCATCTCACCCTCACCGAGCATCTCGCGGACCTTGGTGCCGCTTAGGAAGACGTGATCTGAGGAGTCGTGCGGGCAGGTCTTCCCGGATGCCATCCCCTCGCACTTCTTGCACCAGAAGGAGTGCTCGAAGAAGAGCGGTGTGATCCCGAGCTCCTGTGGATCGATGTCCTCGAAGATCAACTGGGCGTCATAGGTCCCGTAGTAGTCACCTACACCGGCGTGATCGCGTCCCACGATGAAGTGAGTGCAGCCGTAGTTTCGACGCACGATTGCGTGGAGGACTGCTTCGCGCGGACCGGCGTAACGCATGGCCGAGGGGTTCACCCCGAGCAGCACGCGGTCCTCCGGGTAGTAGTCCTTCATCAGAACCTCGTAACAGGCGATCCGCACGTCAGCGGGTATGTCGTCGGACTTGGTCTCGCCCACGATCGGGTGGATCAGGAGTCCGTCGCAGATCTCGAGCGCAGCCTTGGTCAGGTACTCGTGTGCGCGATGGATCGGGTTGCGGGTCTGGAAGGCGACGACGCGCTTCCAGCCCCGGTCCGCGAACGCCTTCTTCGTCTCCTCCGGAGAAAGCAGATGCGGAGTCACGGGATCGATGTGGTTGGGCAGCGCATCGGCCTCGATCGGCCCGGCCACACAGCGGGTTCCCTCTTCGCGGATCGCCGCTACGCCGGGATGCTCGTCGTCGGTCGTGCGGTAGACATTCTCGGCCTCAAAGTCGATGTCGCGCTCGAAGATCTCGGTCACGGTCATCCGGCCCAGCGGCTTGTCGTCCGACGCGCTCAACTCGATCGTATCTCCGACCTCACACTCGAGATCGGTGGCCAGGGTGACCGGAATCGGCCAGATGTCCCCTGAAGCGAGCTTCATGTCCTCGCAGGAGGAGCGCCAGTCCGCCTCACCGAGAAAGCCTGTCAGCGGCGCGAAGCCTCCGTTGGCGACCATCTCGAAGTCGGCGGTCTGCCTTGGGCTGAGTGTGAGTTTGCGTGTTTCGGCCATCTCTTGTTCCGACGCGGGAGGGTAGTGGTTTCCGTAGGCCGAGGTGTTGAGCCTCAGCCGTGGAGCCCGCACTCGGTCTTCTCGCTACCCGCCCAGCGCCCGGCACGCTCTCCCTCACCGAGTTCGGGTTTGCGGGTGCAGTGGGTGCAGCCGATCGACGGATAACCCTGATCATGGAGAGGGTTGTAAGGGACGTCGTTCTCCTGGATGTAGTTCCAGACGTCCTCCTGTGTCCAGTCGGCGATCGGGTTGAGCTTCCAGAGGCCGAAGCGCTGGTCCCAGTCGAACTTGGCGGCTTTGGCCCGGGTGGCCGAGTCCTCTCGACGGATACCGGACACCCAGCAGTCCACGGTCGAGAGTGCAGAGCGCATGGGCTCGACCTTGCGGATACCACAGCAGGTATCGGGGTCCCGATTCCAGAGTTCCTGGCCGTACAAGCCGGCCTGTTGCTCGAGTGTCATCGAGGTGTAGCGATGGAATCGAATGCCGTAGCGCTCTTCGAGTGCCGTCCTGGTGGCGTATGTCTCGGGGAACAGGACATCGGTATCGAGGTAGAAGAACCTGACCTCGGGATTGATTCGCGTGGCCATGTCGACTATCACCGAGCTCGTCTTCTGGAACGAGCAAGCGATATAGAGGCGCGGGTGGAACGACTCGATCGCCCACTCGAGCGCCTCCTGCGCGGAGGCACCTTCCAGCGCCGCGGTGAACTCACCCAGTTCTGCAGCTGGCAGGTCGATCTCGGCGTTCAACTGGTTGTCGATCTTCTGAGACATCTATGCCTGTCAGTTTGGCACCTGCGACGGCACCGGCCGCAAACGTGCATTCCGATGCGGATGCTCCCGAGGCGGAACCTCAGCCCACGTCCGTGCTCTCGACCAGGAACGCCACGCGCACATGGGCTCTCCACTCGTCGAGGTTGTCGCCACGCAGACCGGTGGAGACGACGTCCACAGCCCGGATGTTGCGAAGGGTTCCCTGGGCCTGCTTGAGGGCTTGCTGAGCTGCATCGTCGGATGACTTCTTAGAGCTGCCGACGAGTTCGATGATTTTCACGACTGCCATGAGCATCTCTCCTTTTCGCGATCAGTGTCGCCGGA